>CAYRYX010000015.1:0-17333 GCA_964428755.1 uncultured Bdellovibrionales bacterium
GCCGCTCCGTGAGGGATATTTTTTGGATAGAAAAGGTCGAGCGGTGAGTGTGCGGCCGGGAATGGAGGGTACCTTGGTAGGGCGACACGTTGAAAAATAGCAAAGGGAAGTTTGGTACGGGGGCGAAAGGAATGGATGAACTACTTCTTCATCCCGCGGACCTCTTTCAAGAGTTCCTCGAGGACGGTCTCGAGCCGTTCGACGCGCTTCATATCCTGGGTGCGCTCGGCGGCGTCCTCCTTGTCGTCCCTTTCGATCTCTTCGCCGAGTTCCTCGACATCCTCGGAAATGTCCTCGACTTCTTCGCCGATTTCCTTTACGTCCTCCTGGATGGTGTCGATATCCTTGGAAATCTCCTCGACGTCCTCGGAAATATCCTCGACGTTTTCGGACAGTTCCTCCATATCCTCGCTGACCTCTTCGATCTGCGCCGCCTGGCGGTTCACGGTCATCTGGATGAAGATGGCGAGATAGATCGCCTCGAGCGAAACGACGGTCGTCAGGATGAGGAGTATCTGGTCGAAGGGGAATCCGAACCACTGCAGAGCGAAAATCCCCACGAAAAATATCGTGTGGAGGATGAGCGACGGGACGGAACCGAGATATTTCGGCGCTTGGAGCGCGAGATGTTCAAGGTCGTCCGTCGGTTTTTTCGGATGTTCCGCCGGTTGAGATTCCGTTTTCATGACTGGGACAGTATATCGGCTTGACCCGTTCTCGTCCAGGGTCTGAAAAAGGAGTATACTGTAGGTGCGTAATTTCGTAGCATGATACTATGAAAAATCTGCTTGTGGTTCCGGTGTTCGTTCTTGTAGTGGTGATGCTTGCCGGGTGTTCGGGGAAACAGCCTGCGGCGGAAAAGGTGTGGAATATTCCGACTGCGGAGGAAGAATCCTCGACGGGCGATTGGATGAGCCTTCTCGGAAAGGGAAAGTCGGTCGAGTGCACCATACCCGGCGAAGGAATGACGACGAAGATGTATGCCGAAGGGAAAAAGTATCGGACCGAAACGGTGATCGAAGGCAAGAAGCATCTTTCGGTATCCGACGGAAAGATGATGTGGACGTGGGTCGAGGGAGAGAAGCAGGGCATGAAGATGGAGTTCTCCTGTATGGACGAGATCCGTACGACGATTCCGGAAGAAGGCGGGCCGGCTCCGGAATATGCCGCGTCGCCGGAAGAAGCGCTCGGCGAGAAGCCGGACATTTCCTGTTCGGAGGCCGGTCCGGTCGATGTCTCCGTTCCGGACGACATCGTGTTTTCCGATCAGTGTGCGCTTATCAGGACGCAGCTTCAGGCGATGGAGGAGATGAAAAAAAATCTTCCGTCGGTTCCGGATATGAAACAACTGCCGGAGCTTCCTGACGACGTGAAGAAGATGATGGGGCAGTAGCGGCGAACGTATTCATGCGTATGAACGGAATGAGAGATACGGGAGATCATGAGATGCCCGGCGTGCAGCCGACGGTTCCGGAGAAAAAGGCACCCTCCGACCCCGCACAGGAATATGAGATACGTCAGGGCGTCATCGACGGGATGAACCGCGAGGACGCCGAAGAGCGCGAGCGACTCGAACGGATCGAGGAGATCATCCGCAGGCGCGACCATGTCGGTCGCCCGGACGACGAGGGGCGCGCCGGATACCGGCTGGAAGCGGAAAACGAAGTCGCCGAGGCGAAACAGGAGATCGAACGGATCGCGCGTCTGATCGGCGGGTTCGGCGAACGATCGTTTGTCGATCGGATCCTGCACTACCCGGAGTACCGGAAACTCCAGGAGGCGTACGATGCCGCCATACGCAGGGAGCATGGTGCCGAGGAACGTCTCCGGATCGCCGGAATCGTTCCGGAGGAGGATTGATATTTATCCGTTTCCGGTGTATGATACTCAGCTGGCAGTTCTTTTTTTGAAGGAGTCCGCGATGTTCAATAGGAGGGAATTTTTTGATTGGCTCAAAAGGCACGGGCTTCCGTATGAGCCCGCCGGTATCGATGATCTCCTTCCGGAAACGGAGCTGTTCATCGTGGATCTCCGCAAGACGATCGACCCACGCGCGGATCTTTCCGCCCAGGCGTGTGTCATCCGGATAAGGAGAATCCGCGAGGACGGGATGGTGTACTACCGCCACCATCCGGACGGGAAAGAGGAATGTTTCGTCATGGCGAGGGTCCTTCTTTTCCATGAGACGAGTGTCGTGTTAAGGGTTCGGAAATCCGCCCGAGTCATCCACCTGAGAACCGCTTCCTGAGGGAGCGGTTCCTTTTTTTTCTGAGTAACTCTCTGAAATCCCATGTCAAGCCGAAATTTCAGTGTTTCAGACGACAAGCATAGAGCTTTCCTTTTTATATGCATGCGGTGGGAGTTGAGGGAGTTGCTGAGGCGGGGTAGAATGATTCCATGGAAAAGACACTGGTCATATCGGGGAAGAAGATAACGTATCGCATGAAGCGGAGCCGCCGCACGCGGAATGTCCGTTTGTCGGTTTCCTGTTCCGGGGGCGTCGCTATTACGGTGCCGTGGTTCGTGCCGGACATCATCGCCGAGCAATTCGTCCGCGCGAAGGCGGAGTGGATCTTCCGGAAACTGTCCGAGCTGTCCGGAAGGGAAGCCCCGCTTCTTTCACGGACGGGGAAACGCGAATACGGAGAGCGGAAAGCTGAAGCGCTCGCGTTCGTCAGGAGCCGGGTCGCGCACTGGAACCGTTTCTACGGGTTTTCGTACGGGAACATATCGGTGCGGAATCAGAAGACACGCTGGGGGAGCTGTTCGAAAAAAGGGAACCTTTCCTTCAATTGGCGACTGTTGCTCCTCCCGGCTGAAATGGCGGACTACGTCGTCGTGCACGAACTCTGTCACCTCACGCACTTCGATCATTCCGAATCGTTTTGGGCGCAGGTCGCCCGCGCGGTTCCCGATCATCGTGATATACGGAAGCGGATGAAACGGATGTGATCGGCCGGTATTGACGGTCTTCCATTTTTATGCCATGATGAATCGCTGCGATATGCGGTTTTTTCGTTCTTTCGACAGGAAAAGAAAGGGGAATCCATGTTCGATCCGTCGTTTTTCGATGAAATATCCGATGTCATTCCCGATCCGTCCCGGGAAGATGACTCCGCGGGAGATGACGCTACGCCGTCCGACGCGCTGTCTTCGTACATGCTGCAAATCCGGAAATATCCGATTCCGGGGAGGGAAGAAGAGCGGAATCTGCTTGTGCTCGCTAATCAGGGCGATGAACGGGCGCGGCACGATCTCGTGACGAGGAATCTTCGGCTGGTGGTGATGTTCGTGACCAGGGTCATGCGCCGGTGGAAGCCGCTCTCGGTATCGCGCGCGGATCTTATTCAGGCGGGAAATATCGGTCTCATGGAAGCTATCGACAACTTCGATGCCGAAAAGTTCGGTGTCCGGTTTTCGACATATGCCGCGTGGCATATAAACAAGCAGATCTGGCGGACGCTCAAGTTCGAGGATCGGCTCGTCCGTCTCCCGGTGTATCTCGAGGATCGACTCGGTGATTATCTGTTGGCCGTTTCGGCTTTCCGGAGCGAATCCGGACGCGACCCGACCGCTTCGGAGGTGGCCGCGAAACTCGGGATCTCTCCGGATGAGGCCAGGAAACTCGGACAGTTGCCTTCCGGAGTACTGTCGCTCGATGCTTCGATCGGCGCCTCGGACGGTGATCTTTCAGTGGTCGATGCGTTCCCGTCGGACGATGTGCCTCAGGACGAGCATGCCCTCTGGTCTGAGGCGGCGTCGGTGCTCGAAACCGCGCTCGGATGTCTCTCGGACGATGATCGGACGATGCTCCTCGAGCACGTCGGGATCCATGACGATCGGAAATCTTCCCCGAAGATAGGGGAGGAGCGAGGCATGTCGTCGTCGAATGTCCGTCTGCGCATCTCCGGTGCGAAGACGAGGATCCGAGCGCGTCTGAAACGGGAGGGTTTCAGGAAGGAGCATTTCCTGTGAGCGGTTTCGGGGGCGGACGAAAATATCGTCCGCCTTTTTTCTTGCCTCCCGCACGGAAACAGGGTACTCTTGCATGTATGAAAAACGTGTTCACCGAAGCAGAACTCCGCGAAATCCTCCTCTCCGCCGAGGCGGGGTTCCGCGTGCGCGAAGCGGTCGCGGAAACGATGGGCGCCGACATGGAGCCGATGCGTGACGCTCGTGCGGCGCTGCTCCGATCGGCGAAGGATGCGGGTACCGGTGATTGGGTCGCCGAGGGGAAGGGTAAGCCGGAACCGACGGATGCGTTCGACGATCTCGTCGAGAGCATCCTCCGCGAGTACGACGAGGACACGTTCTGGATCGAGCTCGAAGGACGACTCGGGGAGCGGGATTTCGATATCTATGCTTCGGATGCCGAATTCGCCGAAGCGGAGAAGACGGGGAAATATCCTGAGCGGGTCGTCTGGTATCACCGCAAGTATCGCAAGGAATTTTCCGAACACGGCATCGACCGGCTCGAGATAAACGAGGATATATAGCTTCGATTGACGAGAGGCGTCGTTCGTGGTACCTATGATGTATCGCATCGCGGTTTTTTTGTTGTTTTACAGACGAAAGGGGAATGTCATGACGGTGTCTGATGTGGGAAATGGGCATCCAGGTGAGTGTGGAATCATGGAGCTGTTCAATGACCCGTTGCATGTCGAATATCAACTGTTTGCCGGTGCGGACAATGCCAGGTTGGGTATCAATACTCCTCTGGCAGTCGCACCGGGCGGTCTCCGGGAGATTTTCCAGACGGCGGATCTACGGTTCGATGAAGGGAACGAATCATTGGATAGGTCATTCGTGGCGGAATGCGAGTGCGATCCCAGGCGTATCGTGCAACGGGAGGAACTGGTAAGGCTGTGCAACAGTTTTATCGACGGCCTTTCTGATGAGCGGAAGCGTGCGATACTGCGAGCCTGTTTTTGGAAGGATGGCGAGGCTCTCAGGTCGCTCGGCTTGGATGCGCGCCAAATGAAACGTCAGGTGGTAGCTATTCTGGCCGAGCTTCGGAGCCTTCTCCGGTTGCTCGAGATTTCTTCGAGGGATCTTTACTGATCGGTAACGGGACTTGGGCAAATGCCCGGGTCCCTTCTTTTTTTCGAAAGGAAAAAAGAAAACGGGCAAGGAGTGATCCTTGCCCGAAAAAACATTCGTCGGTGTCAGTCACGATCGCCTGTCGGGAGATCCTGCTCGATTTTCGGCACCCATCCGGGTCCGTTCATCGTGAGGAGTCTTTTTCCGAGGCCGTGGATACGCCCTGTCCCGGAAAGCTTGTCGCGCTCTCTCCGGACCTTCGCCTTGTAACTCTCCCGCGCCTTCCGCCTGTGATAGGCGCGGGTTTCTTCCTTCCATTCCTTCGGCGCGAGTCGCCGGAACGCGTCGTCGAACATGTTTTCCGCCATACCGATTTCCTCGAATATGGCGGAAACAAGGGTACGAATTTCCATCACTGTCTCCTCAAAGAACTCTATTGATGAATATTATAGCACCTTTTGTGTTTTTTGTAAAGGGGTGACGCCCTCACTCGCCTCCGCATCAGACTTCCATTCTCAGGGTCGGGATTTTCTTGCTAGAAAATCCCTTATGAAACTGCCGGTCGCAGTCTCAAAACCCCGCAAAGGAAAGTCTGATGCGGGGCCTTCAAGCTTTCGATGCATCTCGTCGCCGACCATGATGCGTCAGGCTTCCTTTTCGGAGTAGATGTGCTAGAACGGATACAGGCATATGAAACCGAAATTCGACGGGCAGACCGATATCAACGACCTGAAGAAGCTGCCGGAGACCCCGGGGGTGTATTTTTTCCTGGATGAAACGGGCGATGTGCTCTATATCGGCAAGGCGACGATCCTCCGTGACCGCGTGCGGAGCTATTTTTCTTCCGATATCCTTGAAACGCGCGGACCGAAGATAGCGAAGATGCTTCTGCTTGTCCATCGCGTCGCTTGGCGGGCGACGGATTCGGTGCTTGAGGCGCTCATTCTCGAGTCGAGGCTCATCAGGGAGCGGCAGCCGCCCTATAACACCGACGCGAAGGACGACAAGAGCTACAATCATGTCGTCATCACCGAGGAGGAATTCCCGCGGGTGCTGCTCGTACGCGGACGTGACCTGAGTCAGGGGAAATTCACGGAGCCGATACGTTCGGTCTATGGTCCTTTTCCATACGGGGCACAGCTTGCCGCCGCGATGAAGATCGTGCGGAGAATTTTTCCGTATCGGGACAAATGTGTTCCGGCGACCGGAAAGATACAAGATACAAGATACAAGATACAAAAAACGGGAAAGCCATGTTTTCATCGGCAGATCGGATTGTGCCCCGGTGTGTGCACGGGCGAGATCTCGCAGCGGGAGTACGGGCGCATCGTCCGCGACATCGAGCGATTCTTTGACGGGAAAAAGGAAGCGATCGCGAAGCGGCTCGAAAAGGAGATGCGCGCCGCGGCTGATCGGCTCGCGTTCGAGCGTGCCGCGGATATCAAGCGGACGATATTTGCCCTCGGGCATATTCAGGAGGTGTCGCTTCTCGCCACCGAGTCACGAGTCACGAGTTACGAGTTACGAGGAGTGAGGATCGAAGCGTATGATGTGGCACATCTCGCAGGGAAGTCGTCCGTCGGCGTGATGACCGTCTGTCATGGGGAGACTCCCGATGCCGGTGCGTATCGGAAATTCCTGCTCCGGGGTGCGCATGCGGGGAACGACCTTTCCGCGCTCGGGGAGATACTGAAGCGGCGGTTGAAACACGGGGAATGGCCGAAACCGGATATCGTCGCGGTGGACGGGAACGCGAACCAGTTTCGTGTCGCGGAAACGCTTCTTGCCGCGGCGGGGTGGAGCGACGTGCGGATCGTCGGTATCGTGAAGAACGCGAAACACCAGCCGGAGCGGCTCATCGGCGACGGCGCGGCGATCGCGGAGTACCGTCGTGCGATCCTGCTCTGTAACGCCGAGGCGCACCGCTTCGCCATCCGATACCATCGCAAGCGTCGCGGAAAGGATTTCATGGCGAAATGAAATATCGATGATCCATACTTGTCGCTCTTTTTTATCTTTTTCATCGAGCGAAAAATGAAGGCCCCGCGAACGTGGTCGCGGGGCGGGTCTCGTGAGTCAGTCGCATACGAGGATTTCCGTGCCTACCGGGTCGTGCCACTCGGGCTCGGGGACCGGGTTCACGGAGAACATGAATCCGATAAGGAACATCAGGCTTTTCGGATCGGTATCCCGAACCGGTTCCGGGAAGGCGATCGGACGCGGATATATGATGACGGTTCCTTGACCGTCCTTTCCGGGTCTGACGTAACGATCCCGGATCTTTGAGCTTTCCTCCCGATCTTCCATGATTTTCTCCTGCAGTGAAAGGGATGGATGAGTATACCCTTCAGGCGCGCCCCTGTCAATCGGAATCGCCGCTTTACGCTCCGTTTGTTTCATGCTACCCTGGGAAACACTGTCATCCTTCCACATTCTACGCCTATGCCAGGAAAGAAGCCGGTCATCGAAGTCCGCGGCGCGCGGGTGAACAACCTCAAGAATGTCGATGTCGACGTCCCACGCGATTCGTTCGTGGTGATCACCGGCTTGTCCGGATCGGGGAAATCCTCGTTCGCGTTCGATACGCTCTACGCCGAGGCGAACCGTCGCTACGTCGAGTCGCTTTCGTCGTATGCGCGGAACTTCATGGAAGCCTTCGACAAGCCGGACGTGGATGCGGTGCGCAACCTCATTCCCGCCATTTCCATCGACCAGAAGTCCGTCTCGCGCTCTCCGCGGTCTACCGTCGGTACCATGACCGAAGTCTATGACTACCTCCGTCTCCTGTATGTGAAGGAAGGTGTGCCACATTGTCCGTCCTGCGGGAATCCGCTTTCGAAAAGGACCGCTCAGGAGATCCTGGAGGAGATCCTTTCCTTTCCGGATGAGACGCCGCTTATCTTCCTCGCCGAACCCGGATCGTTCCGGGGAAAGAGCGCGTCCGCGCGGATCGCGTCGATTTCGGAACAGGGATATGTCCGCGTGCGGATGGACGGGGAGGTGATGCCGCTTTCCGACGCGGAGCAGTCCGTCTCCGGTGGTGCCGAACCGGATCGGATCGAAGTCGCGGTCGACCGCCTTTCACTCGACGCGGCGCGACCCGACAAGGAACGCATTCTCGATTCGCTCGAGACCGCGCTCCGTCTCGGGTCCGGTTCGATGACGTTGCTTGCGGGCGAGGACGAATATTCCTACAAGAACCTTTTCCTCTGCGAGACGTGCGGGGTGAGCCTCCCGGATTTCGTGCCGAGTTCGTTCTCGTTCAACAGCCCGGATGGCGCCTGTCCGCGTTGCTCTGGTCTCGGTATCACGCTCGAATTCGACCCGGATCTCGTCATACCGAACCGGAACCTTTCCATACTCGAGGGGGCGATTCGTCCGCTCGCGAAGACGGGTGGCGAGCGCGGTTCGGGGAACGGCCCGACGCGGATACTCGAGGAGCTTGCCCGGGTGCACCGGTTTTCCCTTTCGGTTCCGGTGAAGAAACTTTCGAAAAAACATCTCGATTCCGTCTTCGCCGCGATCATACCCGTTCTCGAACAGAAATACCGCGAAGCCCGATCGGATCATTTCCGTGCGGAGCTCGAGGAATGCATGCGGAAGAAGATCTGTTCGGATTGCGTCGGGAAGCGGCTCAGACCCGAGTCGCTGTCGGTCCGTATCGGCGGACTGTCGATCCATGACATCGCGACGAAAAGCGTGTCCGCACTCCGTCCGTTCCTGCGTGACCTTTCGAAGGGATATTCGGGAGAGGCGAAGCGCGTGACGGATCTCATCTTCCGCGAGATGGAGTCGCGTCTTTCCGCGGTGGAGAAGGTAGGTCTCGGGTATCTCGACCTGTCCCGAAGCGCGGACACTCTTTCCGGCGGTGAGGCGCAGCGCATCAGGCTTTCGGTGCAGATGCGATCCGGGCTTTCGGGTATCCTCTATATCCTCGACGAGCCGTCGGTCGGGCTTCATAGCCGCGATACTGATCGGCTTACCGACGCGATTCTCGAACTCAAGGAAGCCGGCAATTCGCTCGTCGTCGTCGAGCATGACCGCGCTATCATGAGGAAGGCGGATTTCATCATCGATTTCGGTCCGGGTGCCGGACGGCAGGGTGGCGAGGTCATTTTTGCGGGAACGCCGGAGAAACTCATGTCGTCGAAGTCGACGACCGGGCTGTATCTTTCGGGAAAGAAAAGCGTTTCTGACAAGAAGTCCGCACGGAAGGGGAATGGGAAATTCCTCTCCGTCATCGGTGCGACCGAGCACAATCTGAAGAACATCGATGTCCGCATCCCGCTCGGGAAATTCGTCGCGGTCTCCGGCGTCTCCGGATCCGGGAAGTCCTCGCTCGTCGACGATATCCTTTCGCGGGTACTCGCGAAGCATTTCTATGGCGCGCTCGCCGAACCGGGAGCGCATGCCCGGGTCGAGGGGCTCGAGCATATCGACAAAGTGATCACCGTGAACCAGGATCCGATCGGCCGGACGCCGCGCTCGAACGCCGCGACCTATACCGGGGTCTTCAACCATATCCGCGATCTCTATGCCGCGACACCCGAGGCGGAAAAGGAGAAATTCGACGCGAGTCATTTCTCCTTCAACATGAAGGGCGGGAGATGCGAGGCATGCCAGGGCGCCGGCGTGAAGAAGATCGAGATGTATCTCCTTCCGGATATGTACGCGCCGTGCGAGGTCTGCCAGGGGAGCCGGTACAGCGCGAAGACCCTTTCCGTGACGTATCGGGGGATGAACATTTCCCAGGTGCTCCGGATGACCGTCGCCGAGGCGCGGACGTTCTTCCTCGATCAGCCGCAGATCGAGGAGAAGCTCCGGACGCTCGAGGAAGTGGGACTCGGGTATCTCGTACTCGGCCAGTCGGCGCCGACACTTTCCGGCGGTGAGGCGCAGCGCGTGAAGCTCGCGACGGAGCTTTCGCGCAAGTCGAGCGGCAACACGCTCTATATCCTCGACGAACCGACGATCGGGCTGCACTTCGAGGATACGCGGCGGCTTCTTGACGTGCTTGACGCGCTCGTCGACAAAGGGAATACCGTGCTGGTCGTCGAACACAGCACCGATATCATCAATCATGCCGACTGGGTCATCGAACTCGGTCCGGATGGCGGTTCCGCGGGCGGAAACCTCGTCTGTGAGGGTACCCCGGAGAAACTCAGGAAGTGCAAGAAGAGCCCGACCGCAAAATATCTTTGAAATTTCAAAATCCAAATGACAAATGCCAAGTGAAGCTCAAAATCGAAATTTCAAAATTAAGTTTTTGTGTTTGATTTGAAATTTGGCATTTGAAATTTGGCATTACCTCCGTGTCTCTCTCGAAAAATCTGCTTGCCACCATCGCCTACTATGATGCGCTCGATTACCCGTTGACCGCGTTCGAAGCGTGGACGCATTGCATCCGGATGGATGACGGTGCGCAGACGGAAGAACGGAATACGCGTCTCGGCGACGTGGTCGCGGCGCTTTCCGGGGAAGGATGCTCCGGACATGTCGTTCCGTGCGACGGATTCTATCCGCTTCTCGGCCGGGAGAGTCTCGTCCGTTCCCGCATCCGTGCCGAAAAGATTTCCTCGGCGAAACTCAAGCGCGTCCGCATGCTCGCGCGGCTCCTGCCGTTCGTTCCGTTCGTGCGCATGGTCGGCGTGACGGGAAGTCTCGCGATGAAAGCTGGCGACCGGGAGAGCGACTGGGATCTCTTCGTGGTGCTCCGTGCCGGTCGGATCTGGATCGGCCGGACGCTTCTCACCGGATTTCTCCACGTGATCGGCAAGCGGCGGCACGGGAAATACCATCGTGACCGTGCCTGCCTCAATTACTATGTCTCCGATGATGCGCTCGAGATATCCACCAAGGATCTTTTTTCGGCGCACGAGTACCGGTTTCTTATTCCCATCGTCGGTGAGGAGATGTTCCGGAGGTTCGAGCTCAGGAACCACTGGATCCGCGGATTCAAGCCTGGGTATCGTCTGACGGAGCTTCTGCCGCTCTGGTACGCCGGCGAACCGGGTGTCGCGCCCTTCGTCCGTCGGTTTCTCGAAGATATCCTCGATTTCACGTTCCTTGAGTCGTGGCTCGCGTCGTGGCAGAAAAAAAAGATCGCGCGCAATCCGAAGACGCGCATATTCGGCGGACATATCGAGGCGACCGATCGCGCGCTCATCTTCCTTCCGGAGCCGCGCGGTCCGCGGGTCTTCGAACGTTTCATGAATACCTGGGGGCGGCTCCGCATACGGTGAGTAACTGTCCAATATCTCACCGCACAAAAAAAAGGAAGACAACCGCTTGTCGGCTGAAATCCGAAAATTTCGGCTGCAAACCCTTCAAAGATCGTCGGGGTACGACAGTAGCCCTTCTCACTTTTCACGGTTTTCGCTCGAAATGTTCGGATTTCATCTCGATATGAGATATTGGACAGTTACTGGACGGATTGTGTGGTATACTGAAGAAAAGAAAAACCAACACGGAGCTTTTTTCTATGCCGAAATTCATCTATACGGCGAAGGGTGTCGCGGACGGCGCTTCGTCGGCCGGCGAAACGGATGCCAAGGACGAACGCACGCTCGCGACCGATCTGCGCGAGCGGGGTCTCTTGCTCACGTCCGCGAAGGAAGTCCGGGAGGAATCGCAGGTGCAGGTACGGTTTCTCGACCGGTTCATGTCGGTGCCGCTCAAGGAGAAGATGGTTTTTGCAAGGAATCTTGCGGTCATGATCTCGTCGGGGCTCGTGGTGGCCCGGGCGATCAAAAGCCTTTCGCTGCAGACGAAGAACAAGACATTCCGGAAGATCCTCGACGATGTGTACGAGGAGGTGCAGGCCGGAAAGACGCTCTCCGAGAGCCTCGGGAAATACCCGGCCGTGTTTTCGGAACTCTTCACGAACATGGTCTACGTCGGCGAGGTATCCGGTAACCTCGAGAGCGTGCTCGATATCCTCGCGCTTCAGCTCGAGAAGGAACATGACCTCAAGAGCAAGGTGAAGGGCGCGATGACCTATCCGGCGGTCATCGTCATCGCGATGGTTGGCATCGGAGTCCTCATGCTCACCTACATCCTCCCGAAGATCACCGGAGTCTTCAAGGATATGGACGTCGAGTTGCCGAAGACGACGCTTTTCATCATGGGGATGAGCGACTTCCTCCGCGAGCATGCGATCCTATCGGTCGCGATCGTCGTCTTTCTCGGGATCGGCGTGAAGTTCTTCTATGGGACGACGGGCGGGAGGAAATTCTTCCACTTCCTGTTCCTCAGGATGCCGATCGTCGGGAATATCGTCGTGAAAGTGAATTGTGCCCGGTTCGCGCGCATCTATAGCTCGCTCCTCAAGAGCGGGGTATCGGTCGTGGACAGTCTCAAGATCGTCGGGAAGACGCTCGGCAACGTCTACTACAAGGACGTGCTCGCCGAGGCGATCGAGGAGATCCAGAAGGGAACGAATCTGTCGGTGGTCATCGCCGCGCACGAGCGGCAGTTCCCGATCCTCGTCTCGCAGATCATCGAGGTCGGTGAGGAAACCGGAAAGACCGAGGTGGTGCTCGAGCGGCTCGCCGAGTTCTACGAGGAGGAAGTGAATCAGATCACCAAGAACATGTCGTCCATCATCGAACCGGTGCTCATGCTCCTCATCGGCGGCGGCGTCGGCTTTTTCGCGGTCGCGATGCTTCAACCGATGTATAGCGTGCTGGAAAATATACAATGATGCCGAGATACAAGATACAAGATACAAGATACAAGATGCGGGGTTTCACGCTTATCGAGGCACTGACACTCCTGTTCCTCTTTTCCGTGATCACGATGTCGTTTTATCAGACCTGGTCGCTTTCGACGCAGCATATGCTCGACGCGCGGAACCGGCTGGGCGCGACCGCGCTCGCGAACCAGAAGATGGAAATGGTCCGGAGTCTCGACTACGACATCATCGGCACCAAGAACTGGAACGGTTCCTCGTGGGTGTACGGTATTCCGGGCGGGGACATCCTGGAAAACGAGACGGTTCAGGCGAGCAACGCGTCGTTCCAGGTCCATACCGCGATCCGGTATATCGACGATCCGTACGATGGCACGTTCGGCGGCAGTCCGGACGATATCGCTCCGACCGATTACAAGACGGTTCGGATAGCGGTGTCCTGGGGAGTCGGTGGGCCGTCGCATGAGGTGGTGACGTTCGCGACGGTCTCTCCCGAAGGAGTGGAATCCGCGACGAATACCGGCGTGCTTTCTATAAACGTGCTCAATGCGGCGGGTGACGGTGTCGCCGGGGCATCGGTCCGCGTCGTGAACACCGCGCTCGGCGTGGATTTCACCGATCTGACCGATGCAACCGGAAACCTCATGCGCCCGGGGGCGGCTCCCGGAACGCAGAACTATGAGATCACGGTGACGAAGAACGGATACTACGGCGTACAGACATATCCGGCGCCGCCCGCATCGGCGTTCGATCCGCTCGATCTGCACGCGTCCGTCGCGGCGGGCGCGGTCAATCAGAAGTCGTTGATCAAGGTGGACGAATCGGCTGATATCACCATCAGGACGGAAGATCCGTTCGGGACGGCGATACCGGATATGGATTTCTCCATCAAGGGCGGGCGACAGATCGGGACGGTCCTTCTGTCCAATCCGCTCGAACCCGTATACGCGTTCGTGCGGACGGATGATACTGGTGGTGACGGTGATGTTTCCTACCCCGATGAAAGCTATGGACAGTATTTCTTCACGCTGGATGCGGGCGAGTCCGGGTATGAGATCTTTCACGGAAGCACGGAGACGGACGTGATGAAAGAGACTGTCGACGTTCTGCCTGGCGAGGACAAGATTGCAAGGATTGTCCTTCTCGATAAGTCGTTCGGTTCGCTTCTCGTGACCGTGAGGGATGGCGTATCCGGAACCGTGATTCCGGACGCTTCGGTGCGCCTCACGAATGCGGGACTCGGATACGATGCGACGGTTCAGACGAACGCGAACGGCCAGGCGTTCTTTCCCGTCTCCGCCCCCGCGCTTGTCGCCGGAACGTATGATATCGAGACGACCGCGGCGGGGTATGTGACGGATACCGGAACGGAGTCCGTCGCCGGGAATGCGCTCGTGAAAAAGACCATAAACCTGACAGCGGATTGAATCTATGTGGAAACGTGGGAAAATCTTATGCGGCATGACGCTCGTCGAACTGATGGTGGCGATTTTCATCATGCTCATCGCGATGGAGGGGTTCACCATCCTGTTCCTGCGCAGCTGGAAGACGAACGGATTCATACTCGAGACCGGTCTTGCGTCGGCCGCCGCCTCGCGCGCGGTCAATACGACCGTCTCCGAGCTGCGGAAGGTGCGGCAGGGGGACAACGGGGATTATCCTCTCGAGGCGGGCGATGATTTCGACCTCTCCGCCTATATCGATATCGACGGCGACGGCGTGACCGAACGGGTGCATTATTTTCTCGAGGACGGACAGTTCAAGCGGGGTGTGCGGGAGCCTTCCACGACCCAACCGGTGACCTATGCGGACGGTGACGGGACCGTGACCGTGCTCGCTTCCGACATCGCGAACGAGAGCGGGGAGCCGGTCTTTTCCTATTACAATGAGGATTATCCGGGGGATACCGTGAACAATCCGCTTGGTACGCCGATCGCCATCCGCGACGCGCGCCTCGCGAAGGTCCGACTCGTCATAAACATCGATCCGAACAACGCTCCGGACGACACGAATATCGAATCGTTCGTGGAATTCCGCAATCTCAACGATTATGCGCAATAGTATCCGTGGCACGAAAAAAGGGTCTTCGCTCGCCTACGGGCTCGTCATCATGTCGCTCGTGGCGGTGTTGCTTTCGTCGATCCTCACGTTCGTCGTCTCGCAGATTAAAAACAGCTTCTATACGAATTCCAAGGAACAGGCGTTTCAGATAGCGGAGTCTGGTATTCATTTTTATAAGTGGTATCTCGCGCATAATACGGACGGACGGACGACCCAGCAGATCCAGGCATTCTGGGATTCGGGAAGCGCGCTCGGCGTCGGGTCGGCATATGAGGCCGACTATGAGGATCCCTCATCCGGTGAAACGGTCGGTCGGTACCGTGTCACGGTCGTTCCGCCGGAACAGGGTTCGACCATGGTCATCGCGCAGGCGACCGGATGGACGACGAAATATCCTGGGAGCACCCGGACGATACAGGTCCGGTTCCGCCGTCCGTCGTGGAGTGAGAGTGCGGTGCTCGCGGACGACTTCATGCGGTTCGGGGCCGGGACCGAGGTGTACGGAAGGATCCATTCCAATCTCGGTATCCGGTTCGACGGGGTCGCGCACAATCTCGTGACGAGTTCCGTCGAGACCTTCGACGATCCCGATCATGGCGGCGGAGACGAATGGGGGGTTCACACGCATGATACGCCGACCGATCCGCTTCCGCCTTCGGCGATGCCGGCGCGGGTGGATATCTTCGAGGCCGGTCGCGAGCTCGAGGTGTCGCCGACCGATTTCAACGGCGTGCTCGGGGATCTTTCCTATATGAAAGGCGAAGCGCAGGCCGGACACGGGAAGTATTTCGATAATGGCGGCGCCGGACGGCGGATCACCCTGAAGACGGACGACACCTATGACATCTGCAAGGTGAATTCGTACGATTCCGGGACGAACGGGATCACGGACTATGCCGGGACGGTGTCCGGAGCGACCGGTGGGTTTAGCGGGACGAACGGGAACGCCTGTGTCACGACATCATGCTGCGCCTACGCGTCGTGTCCTTGGATCAGGCCGTCCCAGCATTCACGCGGGAAATGCGTCAGCCTTTCCAATTATCCGATCGTCGATAACGGGGTGGTTTTCGTCGAGGACAACGTGTGGCTTTCGGGGCAGGTGAATGGGCGGAAAGCGACGGTGGTGGCGGCCGATCTCATCGGCGGAGCGGCGCCGTCCGTCTATATCGGGAACGACATCCGGTATACGGACTATACCGGTGACGATATTCTCGGCATCATCGGACAGAACGATATAGAGATCATCCGTGACGCCGAGAACGACCTCAGGATCGATGCGGCGCTTCTCGCCCAACAGGGACGAGTCGGAATGGAACACTATATCGTTTCGAAGGACGTCATCACGGTCTACGGCGCCATCGCGACGAACCAGCGGTACGGATTCGCGTGGACCGACGGTACCGGGTATGACACCAGGAACCTCTACTATGACAACAACCTCCTCTACTATCCGCCGCCGTATTTTCCGACCGGGACGCAGTATGCCATCGACCTGTGGGAGGAACTCTGATGTTCCGTTCCGGGTGTGGTATGATGATAAGGAGGGAAACATGAAACAAAACGAACGATGAACCTGCTTCAGAAAAAGATATTCGATTTCTTCCCGCCGCCGTTCGGTCTCGATATGAGCGACCTTTCGCTCAAGAGCGTGTGGCTCGCGCGTGAAGGCGGCGAGGAGCACGTAGCGAGCTACGGCTCGGTCTCGCTTCCTCAGGGCGCGATCGTCGACGGAGAGATCATGGACGGGGGAGCGGTCGCCGAGGGGATCCGGACGCTGCTCGGACGATCCGGCCCGAAAAGGATCGGTACGCGCCGCGTGGTCTGCTCGCTTCCGGAGACGAAGGCGTTCCTCCGCATCGTCACGCTCCCGAAGATGGGACGCGAGGAGGCGAAAGAGGCCATCAAGTGGGAGATCGAGGCGAATATCCCGCTTACCCTCGATCAGGTCTACTATGATTGGCAGATCCTGTCCGATTCCATCGTTTCGGAAAAGGACAAGATGAGCGTGCTCGTGGTGGCGGTGGCGCGGTCGATGGTCGATCAGTTCCGGACGACGCTCGAGGATGCCGGACTCGAGGTCGTCGGGCTCGAGACCGAGTCGATCGCGCAGGCGCGGAGTCTCCTTCCGGAAACGCATGAGAATGAGACGACGCTCATCGTCGATATCGGCGATCGTCGGACGAGTTTTCTCATCGCGATAGGGAACATCCCGGTGTTCACTTCGAGCGTTCCGCTTTCGTCGCAGTCGATGACGGATGCGATATCGAAGGGTATGGGACTTTCCTTCGAGGCCGCGGAGAAGCTGAAGATCACGACCGGTCTCGGCTCCCTCGCGCTTCCTTCGCCGCAGCTCAAGGCCGTGCAGCCGATTCTCGAGAATCTGGCGGCGGAGATCGAGCGGTCGATGGATTTCTATTTCACGAGTCTCAAATATTCTGGAAAGATAGACAGTATCGTGCTCTGCGGGGGCGGATCGAATACGCAGGGGATGCTTCCCTATCTTTCCAAACGATTGAAACAGCATATGGAATTCGGCGATCCG
>CAYRYX010000016.1:0-8128 GCA_964428755.1 uncultured Bdellovibrionales bacterium
CGGGAGATGATGGATTTCATCTCGTCGTGCTCGTAGAATTCGAGGCGATGGGTCGAGCCGAACCGGTTGCGGAGGGGATTGGAGATGGAGCCGAGGCGGGTCGTCGCGCCGATGAGGGTGAACCGTGGCAGGTCGAGCTGGATGGTGCGTGCGGATGGTCCCTTGCCGATGATGATGTCGAGCTTGTAGTCTTCCATCGCCGGATAGAGGACTTCCTCGATGACCTTGTTGAGGCGGTGAATCTCGTCGATAAAGAGAACATCGCCCGGTTCGAGGTTCGTGAGGATGGATCCGAGGTCGCCGACGCGTTCGATCGCGGGACCGGAAGTGATGCGGATGTTGACCCCCATTTCCTTGGCGATGATGTGTGCGAGCGTCGTTTTGCCAAGACCCGCGGGACCATAGAGAAGAACGTGGTCAACACTTTCGCCGCGCCGCTTCGCCGCTTCGATGAAGATGCCGAGATTCCGCTTGATCTTTTCCTGTCCGACGTACTCCGAAAAATGCTGCGGACGGAGCGTCGTATCGAGGACGATGTCCTCTTCTTCGGTCGGTTCCGGGGAAGTGATCATAATTGACTTTTTGGCTTTATTCAGGGAAAATATCAAAACAATATACTTTCATAATAGCACGTCTTGACAGGAATATCAAGCTGTGCTATCATGCGGGGTCGTCCTGAAAGCGACACTGTTTTTTTACGAGGAACGAATGAATCGTTCACCTGCAGGCAAATTGGGGATTACTATCTTTTATCCTCAAAAATGGGAGCTTATATTCCGCACTTTCTTCCGAAAGTGAAGGAGGGTTCGCTCTTCCGGAAGGAAGTGCGGACGTCCAGACTGGGTTGGGGGGTTTCGGCTCTCCCTCTCCTCGACACTGCTCCTTCCCGAGATGTCCTTGATGTCTCGGCTTGCCTGCAGCTGAACGGTTCTTTGAGATAAAAGGGTTCCATTTTGGAACCTTTTTGTTTTTTTTCACGGAATCTTGTATCATCGGAAATTGTTGAGTGAAAATCTATGTCACGAAAGAAGGAAGCCGAAAAGAAGAACTGCGTCGAGGTCAAGCGGTCGAGCGCCGGCCTCGGGCTGTATGCGGCCCGGGATTTTTCGCGTGGTGAAACCGTCATCGAGTATGTCGGGAAACGACTTAAGGGGGATCACGGGAAACGAAATCTGTATATCTTCAATGTCGATCATGAGTGGGATATCGACGGGAGTCCGCGGTGGAACACGGCGCGGTATATCAACCATTCCTGCAAGCCGAATTGCGAGGCGGTGAACGACGATAACCGCATCTTCATCGTCGCGAAACGGAAAATCCGTTCGGGTGAAGAGCTCGCTTATGATTACGGCGAGGACTATTTCAAGGAGATCATAGAGCCGAAGGGGTGCCGGTGCATACGGTGCGCCGAAGGGGAGGACGCATGATGTATGTTACCGGATGCAAAGGAAAAGCCCTCGGCGATCGCCGAGGGCTTTTCCTTTATTCTTCCGTTACGCGTTCAATTTCGGCGAGCGTCGTTTTCCCTTCGAGAACGGCGAGGACCCCGTCTTCTTCGATCGTGAGCATTCCTTCCTCCTTTGCGGCGCGTCGCACGTCATCGGCGATCGGGTTGCTGTTCAGTGTGTCCGCGACGCTTCGGGTCATAGGAAGTATTTCCGAGAGCATCATCTGACCGGAGTAACCGGAGCCGCCGCACTTTTCGCACCCGACCACTTCGAACACCTCCCGGGATGTCGGTGCGGTGACGGATACTTTCTCCGATATGCCCGAGAGCACACGCTCGATGAGTTCGAGAGCGTGTTTATCCGGTGTCGTTTTCCGCTTGCAATGTTCACAGAGTTTGCGCACGAGCCGGACGCCGGCGATCGTCGTGCCGGCATTCGCGAAATCTTCGCCTCCTATTCCGAATCCGGAGAGCCGTGTCGCCGCGAGCGGTGCGCTGTTTCCCTGCATGCTTCCGAATATGAGGTGTCCGGTGAGCGCCGCTTCGATCGCCGCCGCCGCTGCTTCCCGCTCGCGTATCTCGCTTATGAGGAGGACGTCCGGACTTTGCCGCATGAGCGCACCGACAGCTTCCGGGAAAGAATATCCGGCGGCTTCATTTACCTGCGTCTGGAGTGCTCCGGGAATCCGTTGCTCGATCGGATCTTCGATGGTCACTATCTTCATCTCAGGAGCATTGAGAGAGAGGAGGAGCTCGTAGAGGAGCGTCGTTTTCCCTGATCCATCCGGACCGGAAGTGATGAAAAGGCCCGATGGCTTCCGACAGAACACCCTGATTTTTTCGAGGTGCTCCTCGCGGAGTCCGATGTCCTCGAGTTCCATACCCTCCTGTTTTCCGGATATTTTTATCAAAGCTGTTTCCCCATATCCACCGAGCGTCACGGAGACGCGGGCATCGATCGTTTCCGCATCTGATTCTTCGCCGATCCGAAGAGAGAGGCGGCCCTCGCGCACGCCGGGGATGGCTTCTTGTGGTATCGAAGCGAGGTGCTTTATTTCTCCGATTACCGCCTGGTAGTTCTCACTTCGTATCGTTCCTGCAGCTTCCAACGCACCATTTACCCGGAAGCGGAAAGACGCTTCTTCCTCGCCTGGTTCGAAGTGGATTTCACTCGCCTGCCTTGACGCGGCGCCGACGATGATCGCCTGCGCCATCTTTTCAAGCGGGAGTGATTGGAGGAATTCCGAAAACGACTCCTTGGTCCTGCTCGCGTCCGCGACACTGTTCGAGAAAGTCTCATTTACGGGTGACTTCGCGGACAATGAATCCGGGGAGAGGCTGAGATAGAGCTCTTCTAGAAAATCTTCCTGCCCGGTCGCCCGCCAGACTTCCTCCATCGCCGTAATGCCCTGAAGCGCTTTCAGGATACCATCCTGGAGCATGGTCACCATGCCGTCCTCACGAGCCGCTTTCGCGAGTTCCTTCTCGGTGCCGAGCTCGAGAATGAGCGTCTCGATCCGTTTCGAGAAGGAGAAGATCTCGAAGATCCCGACGCGCCCACGGTATCCGGTGAAATTACACTGCGCGCAGCCTTTGGCTCGCCAGAGCAACTCGGTTTTCGCCGGTATGTCGACCTTCGCTTTCGGTGAGATAAGAGAAAGAAGCCGCTTCAGGTTTTTCATGGTCTCCTCAGCGGGAGTATAGGATTCTTTGCAATGGTCGCAGAGTTTCCGGACGAGCCGTTGACCGATGATGACGTTGATCGAGGAGGCAATGAGTGATGGTTTCACTCCCATCTCGATAAGTCGCGGGATCGCTCCCGGTGCCGTGTTCGCGTGGATGGTGGAGAGGAGGAGATGACCGGTGAGGGCGGCGTTCACGGAGATGTCCGCCGTCTCTTCATCTCGGATTTCGCCGACGAGGACGACGTCCGGATCCTGTCGTACGACGGCGCGGAGCGCGGAGCCGAACGTGTAGGATTTGTCTTTCGATACCTCGGTCTGTACGATCCCGGGAATCTGATACTCGATCGGATCCTCGATGGTGATGATCTTTATGTCCGGCTTGTTGATCGTGTTGAGAATCGTGTAGAGCGTGGTGGTTTTTCCGGATCCGGTCGGACCGGTATTAAGGATCATTCCGTGCGGCTTCTGAATTTCATGCATGATCTTTTCGTGCGTCTCTCCGCCGATTCCCAGCGTCTGCATGTCGAGCAATACACTCTCCGCGTTCAGGATACGCATGTTGATGTTCTCCCCGTGGTTTCCTGGGATGATGTTCACGCGGAGGTCGACCTTCTTTTGCCCCAGCTCGATGCTGAAGTGCCCGTCCTGCGCGCGGTCGCGGACGTTGATCTTCATGTGGGAGAGCATCTTCACGCGGGAGAGCGTGAGCCGGTAGACATCTTTCGAAAAGGTGCCGATATCCTGGAGCAGACCGTCGATACGGTACCGGAGGCGGGTCGCATCCTCGGTCGGCTCTATGTGGATGTCGCTCGCGCGGAGCTTGTTCGCGCCGGCGAGTATGATTTCGATCGTCTGTGAGACCGGGATGTTCGAAGAATCCTTAAGCTTGAGAAGCTCGCCGAAATCCTCTTCGAATTTTTTGAGGTCGTCGCCCTTGAGTGACACGCGCCAGAGGTCAAGGCTCTCGAGCACCGGTGTGTTCTCATAGACGCGCCAGACTTTTTCGAGCGATTGCATCGAGACGACGTAGCGCTCGATTTTGAGATTGTTCTTTTCGGCTTCACTTTCCATGTAGTCGTTCGCTGCCTCGTCCGTCGGGTCCGCGACAGCGATCCGTATCTTCGACCCGGACCGCTCGAAAACGGCGATGCGATGTTTTCGAGCCTCGGCTTCCGGTATGAGTGTGACCGTCTCGTCGTTTGCCGGGAAAACCTGGAGGTCGATATAGGGGAGTCCGAGGCTTGCCGCGAGTCGCGATGATTCCTCTTCCTGTGATGTCGCGGAAAGCTTCCGGATGATTTCACCGGTCTTCTTCTCCTTTTCATCGCGCCAATCCTGCGAGGAGCGCTGTATGACTTTGACCATGATGTTTCTTTATTAGAGACAAAAAACAGGGACATTTGTCCCTATTGTATCCGAAAATCGGAAACGGAGGAAGGAGAAGTCGCGTCAACGACCGGTCGCGAGCGCGCCTTTCATGGTGGCGAGAAGCGCGACCTCGCCCTGTTCGTTCGCGGGAGCCGCTATCGGGAAGGAGAGAATGTCACCCCTGATTTCGGCTGAGGCGATCGCTGGGAGTAGTTCCGAGACGGAACCGTTCTGGGAAGTTTTGAGTATGACACGCGAGGTCTCGGCTGTTTCCGGGAAGATGATGGCGAAATAGGTGCCGGAGGAAAAATTGCCACGGATCTTTTCAAGGACAGCCGGGATATCGTCCGGATTCGACCGGCTCTGCACGAAGTCGTCGACGGTCGCGGTCGCATAGGCGAGACGCAGCTCCTCGTCCCATTTGAGTCCGGACATGAGCCGACCCCAAAGCTTGAGAAGGTGGAAGGGTTGGGTCTTGTAGAGTGATAGTACTATTTTCTCGCGGTCGGCGCCGGCGTCGATGAGGAGCGACGCGGTCTTGAGCGCCTTCGGCGTCGTGTTTTTTTTCTGAAAACTTTCGGTCGCGGCGATGATGCCGGTGAGGAACATCTCGGAAAGTTCCTGGTCGATCAGGTCCTTCCCGATCGCGAGAAGCGCGTCGCAGAGAATCTCCGAGACGGATGACGCGGTCGTGTCTGTCAGGTTGATTTGTCCGAAATGTTCGTTCTCCGCACGGTTGTCGATGTTCGCGACGGGAATCTCATAGAAGATGTCCGGGTTTTCCTCGTAGATTTTCCCGAGTCGCTCCTTGTCCGGTGCGCCGAGCACGAACGCGGCGTCGTATCGTATCTGGCCGGGGATGAAGGAGAAGTCGCGTGGGTCGATCGATCCCTTTTCCGGCGTGATGAATATCTTGAACGAATCTCCGTCCTGTTCGCTTCGCATGGAAAGGATCTTGTTGTGTGCGGTCTCGAATGCGAGGACGAAGTCGCGTGTCCCGGACAGGGTCTCGAGGATATTTTCCGAAGCCGCAAGAAAGGGGAGTTCGGAGAGATGCGAAGAGAGCGAGTCTCCGGCGAGCGTCGCTTCCTTTCCGAGTTTGGAAAAAAACCGGACGAGCGCGAGTCCCGAGGCGAGTGCGTCCTTGTCCGGATAGGCCGGGAGAAAGATGATCGGGCGTTCGCTTTTCCGTACGAGATCGGAGAATTGTTCGAGGGGGGAGAGGGACATACGTGATAAATTCCAAAATCCAAATATCAAATGCCAAACGGAACACAGGAAATGGCATACGAAAGCCCAAAATAGCAGAGAAAAAGACGGGTGTCAAACCGAGGGACGAATCCCGAGTCATGAATCAAGAATTGTGAAAAGGCAACCCGATCGATTTGCCGTTGTGACCGGTTTTGTCTACGATGGGAGCATGGAACATCTGACCCATTCGGCGGAAGAGACGCGTGCGATCGGCGCGGCGCTCGCGCGCGATACGAAACCCGGAAGCGTCCTCGCACTCCGGGGCGATTTGGGTGCTGGCAAGACCACGTTTGTCCAGGGATTCCTCGACGCGCTCGGCACGGAGAAACCCTACGTCAGCCCGACTTTCGTCATCATGAAGCAGTATGACCTGTCGGCATCTTCGGAAAACGGTATCCGACGGATCTATCATGTGGACGCATACCGCATGGACGATCCATCCGAAATCGAAAAGCTCGGCTTCGCCGAATGGTGCGAGGATGGGGAAGGTATCGTCATTGTTGAGTGGCCGGAAAAGATCGACACACTCCGTCCGGAAAATACGAAAACAGCCTCCCTCCGGTGGCTCTCCGACACCGATCGGGAAATCGTGATCGGATAGGAATTACGTAACCGGTTACGTAACAAGGTACGTACCTCGAATATGGTGAAATGAAAAACCGCCACGGACATGCTCCGGGCGGTTTTTCTCGTTTCCATCCACTGCTCCGCGGGCGAGGCCCGGGACGTCTTGCAAGACGCAGCCGGACAAGACCGGTTCCCGATGTGATTCTTCCGGGGAGAGAGACAGTACCCGAAAGACTCAGGGAACGCGGGATGAGTCGCCGCGCGGAGCGGTGGAGAAAAAATGCGGCGACGCGGGAGCGTTGTCACGCGTCGCCAAACGGTTCAGTTTCCGTATCTGAGGTCGGCTATGCCGACCCCACGGGCATCATCGTACCCGATGGTGACGAGATGGCCGGAACTTGCGATGGCGTCCTCGATCGCTCCGGCGATTTGCCAGAGCTCTTCGGGATCCTCGGTGTCCGCGAGCCGGTACTCCTTTCCGAGGAACATGACGGGGAGTCCGCGACCGAGGGCGCGGATGATCCGACAGGATAAGTCCTGCCATCCCCATTCATACGCTTCGTCTTCGGTCGCGGCGGTGTAATCCACCGACCACGACCATTTTTTCACGAGGCAATCCCCGAGGAGGTCGCGCGCCGAAATTTCCGGCGGCACGACCCGTTCCTGCCCGACATACGACCCAGACAACATTTTCACCTTGATCATTGTGTGCTCCTTCGGACTCTCCGTTCGTATCTCGCACCCATGACAGTGCAAGCGGAGCCCCTTGCGGGGGTTGATGGTGTGGGAATACCTTTTCGGCCGTTGCGGACGATACGAAGCATCCGATTCCCGTTTTTCTCTATGAGCCCTCGAAATTTCAAAAGCCCAATTGAGAGGGCAAAACGACCAAGTTTTGCCCAACCTTGTTTCGCGAACTGTCTCGGAGTCGCGATATCTCCGTGCACGCTATGCGGTTAGTTGAAGCGTACTCACTCTCTGTGCAACGAGGGTGAGTACGTTGTACACACGCTGCTCCGCAATGTACGGAAACAGCATGTGCGCGGGCACGTACTGCTGGGAGGCGGGGATGCCCGCCCGGCTCATGAACCCCTCGGTCCCGGAGTGGCAGTTACCTGCCGCCAGGGAATCCGAGAAGTACACGATTGGGCAGAATCCCACCGGGCGAAGCTGGTCGAGAAAGAACTTCTCCTTCCTCTCGAGCTCCGCCTGCTTCCGCCACGCTTGCACGGCGGCAAGCGCGGCGCCCTCGGGGGCGAAGGTGCTCACCCCCTGGGTGTGGCCTTTCATCCACACCCATTCCCAGTCACCACGCCGGCCGGGACCGACGTGGTACGAACGGATCCCCGATAAGACCAGGAACCCATTCGTCCATCCACCCGCATTTTTTTGGACGTACGGGTACACCCGCACGCCCAGTTTTTCGTACACGGGCTCGGCGGTGCGGGAGACCGCCACACCGTCGGTGGTATCCAGCACGCTGCACGCGTGCAGGGCGATCAAGGCCGATCGGGTGGTTTTATAGTTTTTGACCGCTCCTTCCCCGCCCCATGGCGACTCCCCGGTCAGTGACCGGTAGGCGGCGATAACTGCCGCCTTGCCCACCGACCCGGTCGCTGCGAGAGCAACCAGGGCCGATCGGAGGGTGCACCCGCGGCCGTCGTAGGCCGCGAGGATTTCGACGGCGCGGCGTTGCACCGCGCCGATGAGGCGCTGGAGGCGGTGCGGTGAGGGATACCTCGCCGCGAGCGCCCACAGATCCACCCGCGTGCGCGGGGAGTTGACCCCGCGCACGGATACGGCCTGGCCG
>CAYRYX010000016.1:8150-15009 GCA_964428755.1 uncultured Bdellovibrionales bacterium
CAGGAGCGGCAGACTCGCTGCTGCCTTCATCCACCCACCGAAGCGGGCATGGGCCTCGACGAGGCGGGATTGCTCCGTCTCGTCTACCTCAGAATCTTTGTAGTAGGACCCGTTGCTTCCGGGTCCATCTTTGTAAAGATTCCATGGGAGGACACGCGGGTGCGCATCCTCGAAAGCATTAATCCCCTTGTTGGACAGGGCTTCGAGCCCCGCCCGAGAAACCGTATAGGTGGGCTGGAAGTACATCTTCCAGCCCCTCCCCATCACCGCTTTCTGCTCGGCGACCGAGCGGGCGATGAGCCCGCTCACGCCGGCGACGGATACGATATCGTATCCGGCTGTGAATTTTTTTTCGATCATTTGACGCTGATCGATACGTTTTGCGGTCATGCTCATTTTGATCTCCTTGGTAGAGTGCGGCGATGTGCCACGAAAACGGACTGTGCCTTGTCGGCGTATTGTTTACGAAAAACTCATAAACACTATGCCGACAACGACAATTCTTTCTCACAAGGGATGAATGAACGTCTCGCTCTATCAGTCTGCCAATAACAACAGACTGAATGGAGCGCTCGAGAAAACCGATTCTCAAGCGGACCGACCACCGAGCAATCTTTTACATGCGTTCCCGGTCAATGGCATGGAGTAAGAATTTATTCCTCGCCCTCACTCACGGCGAGCCGCTACGTGCATGTCTTAGACATGGCGCACCTCCTTTTGGTTGTTGAAAACCCCATCAAGAAAAATTATGTCCATTTCCTGATGAGGAGGCGCGATCGCCTATTCCTTTGAACTCACGAAGGTTCCTTCGCGGGCTCGGTTGGACCCCGCACCTACGTATTTATAAATAGGTGCGGGACAGGAGGGGAAGGAAGTCACTTCTGTCATTCCAGGCTTGACCCGGAATCTGGATTCCCGCCTTTGCGGGAATGACAAAGAAGAAGTGCTCCTTCCCCGATGTATTCTTTTGTAAATGGACTTCCTTGGGGCTTTTTTGTGGCGATTGGAAAAGGTTTTCTCCCACCCCCTCACCCTCGCGGACTCGGGAGCTCCCCTCAGGCAGGGGAGCGGGAATATGATACTTTTCCATTTCTCAAGGACTATGACGTCTCTCACGCAGGATTATCCATGGTGGGGGACGTGTACTCCTTGCGATCCGGGGCGATTGTCGGACCTTACCCTGAAACTGGTTCTCTCTCGAGGCTCCGGAGTTCCGGAGACTGCCCAGTTTCAGATTTCGGTCACACGCCGCTCGCGACATGGTTAGCGTCGCGCCTTTGGTTGCGGAGTAGGCAGAGCCCAGATGCGGATCGATTTCTCTCTTCTAAGGAACAATGTTTCTAGGACTATCTTTCATCCAGCACTTTCTGAAAGTGCATGGATAAATTCCTAGAAAGAGGATAGAGGGGAGGATGTCCGGAACTCCCGAATTCTCGGGGGAGGTCTCTCTCTGTCCTTCCGCGGCGTTGCCGTTTCGGGACTTCCGGCTAACCTGTCTCCTCTCTATGACTCTCTCTAACAATCTTGAAGGTACTAGCTCTCTTTTTTGGCGGGTCTCAATCGCCGGTCTCTCTTTTGTCCCCGTCCATATCGCTTTGCGAAATGTGCCGGGCAGGTCTCTTTGTCTCTCTCAATCTGACAGCACAGTGTAGCATTATATTGACTAATTGTCAAAGGTGTGTGGCAAGTATTAGTATAAATACCTTAAAATATATAAAAAAGTGTTTATAAAACGTGTATATTTTGTCATAAAGTGTTGACAAAGTATGAAAATAGGCGTAGAATAGAAGGAGAAAGATGCGGATAAAAGATGCAAGAGAAGGGATAAGAGGTCACATAATGGCACTACAAGGACGGTCCTTCGGGATCCCTTTAAGGACCGTCCTTGCTTGGGATATATGGAAAATTATAAGGAAACGCTGAAACAAGCCGGATTGACCGACGCGCAGGCGGAGGTGTATGAAGCGCTGCTTTCGCATGGAAAGCAGCTGGCCGGCGCGCTTACCAGGAAAACAAGCCTCAAACGGGGTCTTGTATACAAGGCGCTGGACGAATTGGTAGGGTTCGGGCTTGCGGAAAAAGAAGAAATCCCAGGAGAGGTGGCAAAATTCGCGCCGAAACACCCGAGTGCGATCCGCGATCTCGTCGAATCCCGTGAAAGGAAGCTGAAAGAAGCGGCGCAGTCGCTCGAGGGGATATTCCCGACTCTGGTGTCGAATTTCAATCTTTCGTCGGGCGGGCCGGGGATACAGGTATTCGAGGGGAGAGACGGTGTCGAAAAGGTCTTAAACGACTCGCTTTCGAGCAAAACGATCATCTATACGTATGCGGATATCGAGTCGGTGGTGAAGAATATCGACGCTATCAATCGTCGGTATGCGACCCGGCGCGACAAGCTCGGGATCGACAAGAAAGCGATTCTCCTCGATACGCCTTTCGCGCGGGAGTATATGAAGAACTATCACCGGCTCGTGACGGACATCAAACTTGTCTCGGTCAATGATGCGCCGCCATTTCAGAGTGCGCTTGAGATTTATGACGGCAAAGTTTCCTATATCACTTTTGCTCCGGAGAAGATGATCGGAGTCATTATTCATGACCCTTCCCTCTATGCGCTCCACAAATATATGTTTGAGGCAATGTGGGAGAAGACAGGGGAATACAAACCGGAATCAGGAAGTATGAATAACGAATCTCCAACCCCTCAGTCCGTCAGAACGGACAGCTCCCCTCGGGCAGGGGAGCGGGAAGATCCAAAAAAAGTAGCGCCGGAGAAGCCGGTGCCGATGGAGGAAGCGAAGTATGACGATGACGAGTATTTCGTGCGACTGTAATTCTCTTGTCATTCCGGCCAACGAGCCGGACTCCAGAGAAACGTAGGAGGATACTGGATCCCGGATCAAGTCCGGGATGACAGAAAAGAGATTATCTTGACTTCTCGAATACGGCCGTGACGATATTCTTGTCCTTTGAGTCGGGAGAGATATAAGTGAGAAGCCAGCCTTTTTCAAATTTTGATGAGGCGATCGCAGGCATGTCTGCGCGCGTAGTTTTTTCAAGCGCGACGACGCCTTCCTCCACAAGCCTCGTCAGCTCCTCTTTGTCCGGTGACTCTTTCTTCGTGGCGAGGCGTGCATTCATCGCTCCGTCGCGGACGATCTTGAGGAGCGGTCGTCCGCCGATATCTTCGATGCCGGTCGCGGCGAACCCGTTCGTTTCGAGGTAGTGCGAGCTGATCGGGAGCGTCGGATCCGCGTACGCTTCGATGATGGTATCTCCGGAAATTTCCTGCGCAAGACAATCGTCGAATATCTTGTCGCCGAGCTTGGACCCGCGGTACTGCGGCGAAACGTTGAACGAGCCGACGTATTTCCGTTTCCGGCCATCTTCCGTGTCAGGTAGATCCTCGAAGCGGTTGTACCCGAGTATCTCGCTATCTTTTTTCAGGACATAGAATCGCACATCTTTTTTCGTGAACGCCTCCTCGAGTCCGTGGAAAATAACTTCACGGAATTCCTTCGAGTACCCCGCGCTTTCAGGGTAGTTCTCGTCGTACATCTTCCGCATCGTCGCCTTGTCCTCGTCGGAAAGTTCTTCGGGTGATTTGATGCCGAACTCCACGCCGGACACCTCCCCGAAGTTTTCGATGACACCTTCCTCGTATAAAGTACGGAACCCACTTTTCCAAAGTTCGATGTGGGCGCGGATGGAGTCGAGCGAGGACAGGAGTTTCGTGATTTCTTCTTGCTCGACTCGCTCATAGTCTTCGAGGGTGTGGTCGTCGGCATGCGGGTCAAAAGAGCGATTGAGGATCCCTTCTCCAGTCGCTGTTTCATATTGGAAACGAAGAGTGTCGAGTGTATCGCTCCCTGTGATAAGGAGGCGCTCACCTCGCTGAAGGAGTTTGGATGAAACCTGTCGTGCCAGTATTTTGTCCTCCTTGTCGAATTCCTCAAAAAGGAATCGCTCGGCATTTTCGGATGCCTCGACGAGTTCGGCGTATTTTTCAAAGATTCTATCAGCTACATCTGTAGGCAGGTGCTTTCCAATATTGATAATTTTCTGTCCCATCTCATGCCCGCCTTGTTCAAGGGAGAGAAACGAAAGAAGCCGGTCGCGATTCGCCTTCGGAGACATGCCTTCGTGGAAGAATGACCTTAAGAAGTCGAGTTGGTCACGGTCTCGTTCCTTCATGAAGTCGAGAAGTTGAACCTGTGTCGAAATCGAGATTTCAGAAAGATCGATCCCGAAGAAATCTTCCACGAATTTCCTCATATGGAGCGACATCATCTGCTTGTAGAGCTCGGAATATCGTTCGGCCCTCGGCTGATCGTTCGGAAAGCGCTCCGCGAAAATAAATTCAATCGCGTTTTCGTCGGATTTCGTATCTTTCAGATCAAATGACCGTTTGATTTGACGCGAGAGCGTATATTGGACGGCGATTTCTGGACTCACCTTCGATACGAATCCCCACGCCTCCTCGTCGTATGCATCCCCTTCATTCCCGTCATAGCCCGTGAGTTGTTCCGGGGCGTTTTTCATGCCGAAACGGGCTTTCTGGACTATCATGTCTAGCTTTTCTTTCCCATATAAATGGTACAAGTGAATTTGTATCTGAAAGAGAAGGGAGTCAATCTCCTTGTCATCGAGGGCGTTTATTTCGAGGGACTTCGGAATCGCGCCATGGAAATCTACTCCCATTCCGAATGCGAACAAATTTCCTTCCTTGTCCGATTCCAGAAGCCTAAGCCTCTTGAGCTCGACGAGAAACGCTCGTTTTGCTTCGGGTGTTTCCGGGTCCATCGCGGAGAGGTCGTTGAAGTATGAGTTGACGATGCCATGGAGGAAAAAGTTCTGTTCCTGTTCCGCGTATCGACCGAGGATGGCGCTGATGGGATAGGCAAAATACGTCATCTCCACTTCACCCGGGTCGGCATAGAGAGAATAGAGAGAAATCAGCTCTTGAACCGCCCGGAATCGGTCGTCGAAGGAACCTGCGGCATCAGAAAGTATCCGCACGTCGCGTGCGAATGCGTCAAAATCTTTCCGCGCCACGCATAAGTCGCTGTCCGATAACAGCGCGGCAGTTTTCCCATCGAGAAGCGTCGGGGCAAGCGCGCGAATCTCCTCTTTGGGAGGCGCAGACCAAAAATCTTCAGCGATGTTTGAACCGTTTCCTACTGGTCCGAAGAGCATTTCGGACGGACTAGACCAATGCGGAATGTCAGTGTCTCCTCTTGGATTCGGAAATACAGGGAGTTGTTCAGACAACGGTAATTGATGGGCAGGTGCTGCTAACGGCGTATCGGGAGTGAATTTTGGGAATTCCGGCATAATAGGTTGTTTTCTTTTTCCCTTTCATTCTATACTAAAACCATGACTCAACCAAAGCTAAAAAAACTGGTTCTTTTGGACGGGAACGCGATCATTCACCGCGCGTATCACGCTTTGCCGCCGCTTACGACCAAGACCGGCGAGACGGTGGGGGCGGTGTACGGGTTCGCGATGACGCTGCTCGCGGTTCTCGAGAAGTTCAAGCCTGATTATATCGCGGCGTCTTTCGATCTCCATGGACCGACGTTTCGTGACGAGCTATATTCTGAATATAAAGCGACGCGGACCAAGGCGCCGGACGATCTCTATGCGCAAATCCCGCGGGTCAAGGAGCTTGTGACCGCGTTCAATATCCCGATCTACGAGCATGCGGGGTTCGAGGCGGACGACTGCGTGGGGACGATCGCACGACAGGCGGAACGCGAAGGAATCGAGGCGATCATCGTGACCGGGGACAACGACGCGCTCCAGCTCGTCTCACCACTCGTCAAAGTGTTTTCGATACGGAAGGGGATCAAGGACCTCGTGCTCTATGACCGTGCGGCGGTGATCGAAAAATATGGTTTCCCACCGGAATCGATTCCCGACTACAAAGGACTCGCCGGGGATGCATCGGACAATATCCCCGGGGTCGCGGGCATCGGTGCCAAGACGGCGACGGATCTCCTGAAAGCGTACGGAACACTTGAGGCGATCTATGAGAAACTCCCGGAGGTGAAGGAGTCCGTGCGGAAGAAATTGGAAGCCGACCGGGAGCGCGCGTTCTTCTCGAAAGACCTCGGGACGATCCGGACGGACGTGCCTGTCCTCTTCGAATCGGAAAAGTGCGTGGCGCACGACTACGAGCGCGAGAGGGTCGCATTGATGTTCCGCGAGTTCGGGTTTTATAGCCTCCTGAAGCGGCTGCCGGGAGCGGCTGACAGCCAGCAGTCAACAGTCAACGATAAACAGGAAAAAACTGGCAGAAAGCAGAAAGCAGAAAGCAGAAAGCAGAAAATACTGAAGGGGAAGGAGGAGACGGAGAAATTTCTGAGTGTGATCGAAGGGGTTGCGGCGGTATGGATCTCCGCTGGTGAGGCGTCGCTCTTCGGCGGGTCAGGGATTGCGAAAGTGGAAATCGCTACGGAAAATGCGGTGGTGACGATCGAGTGGGGCGAAGAGACGAGGGGATCACTTGCGGAATTTTTCGAAGATGAAGCAATCAGGAAGATGTTTTATGACGCGAAGGCGGTGTGGCACATATTGAGAAAGGAAGGCATCGCGCTTCGCGGGATTTCGTTCGATGCGATGGTCGCGGCGTATCTCCTGCAGGCGGGGACGCGGGTGGAGTTCGATCATCTTGTCATCTCCGAATTTGGCGAGGAGGGGCTTGAGCGGAAGGCGGAATCGTTGCTCGGTCTTTCAGAAAATCTCTCTGAAAAAATAGCTGAGACAAGTAAAGAACAGAAATTGGAAGCTAAGCTTCCAAGTGAGTGGAATATGGGGAGGCTTTTTTCGGAAATCGAGATGCCGCTCATTCCGATTC
>CAYRYX010000017.1:0-14730 GCA_964428755.1 uncultured Bdellovibrionales bacterium
TTGAAACAGATCTTGCTTCATGCATTTTCCCCTTTCAAGGTACGAAAAACGCTTTCCACCATGGAAAACGACTCGTTACATGATAGCATAAAAATGAGATATTGTCAATATATCGCCCGATCGATCCGGTTGCTAGAATGGAGGCATGAAAAAAGCGAAAAAAACATCATCCTTTCTCTGCGATATCGCGCCGCTCGTCCCGCTGCCCTTCGGTCGGCGGGATACGTATTCGTATCTCTCGGCGGAAACGGTTCCGCCAGGATCGCTCACGTATATCCCCTTCGGACCGAGAGAAATCCGCGGAGTCGCCCTGTCCTGCGATGAGATACTTCCGGAACAGGAAATGAGTAGCCGTCTCAAGAGGATCGGCAGCATCATCGAACCGTCATTTCTCACGAAGGAACAGATTCTGCTCGCGCGGACGATATCAGGACAATGTCTCACCCCGCTCGGGAAAACGTTCAGACACTTCCTTCCGATTCGTACGAAAGAGCGGACGCCCGGCATCCCGAAGACGGAAAAAATCCCCTTCCGGCTCGGCAAGGAAGAGGAGCTCGTCATCGACGATATAGCGAAAGGAGCGAAACCCGTCTTCCTCGAGACATCCCGGGAGAAAGCATTCCGGGTCATTGCCGGCATCATACGGAAGTTCCCGAAGACCTCGCAGACCCTGATACTCGTTCCGGAACGGATCGCGCTCCCCGGAGCGGCGCGGTTCTTCTCGTCCGTCTTCGGAACGGACCAGGTCGTCGTCCTCTCGAGCTCGGTTTCATCGGGAGCGTTTTTCACCGCTTGGGAAAAGATACGCTCCGGAGAAACACGTATCATCGTCGGCACCCGGCAGGCACTCTTCGCTCCGTTCCGGAAACTCGGCCTCGTCGCCGTACTCGAGGAGAGCGAAGCGCTCGGATACAAGCAGTGGGACATGAGCCCGCGGTATGATGCGCGAAAAGTCGCCGAGGAGCTCGCGTCCCTTCATGGCGCCCGGCTGGTCCTTTCCGGTGAAACGGAGAGCGAAACGATGCGATTCAGGGAAGAACGGAAGGAAGTCCGACACATCGTCATGGAACATCCGTCCACCATACCGAAGATCGATCTCGTCAACATGCGCGAGGAACGCTTCAAAAAGAACTATTCCCTCCTCTCGGCGGAGCTGAAAGCGGCGATCGGCGCCATGAAGACGGAGGGATTCCGGACGATTCTCATCGTGAGTCGCTCCGGGCTCGACCGATTTTCAATCTGCGAAGAATGCAAGACCGTCCCAAGGTGCCCGCACTGCGACCGCGCGCTCCGCTCCACCCGCGAGGGCCATTTCCGCTGCGGGTCCTGTTCCTTCAGGACGACGACCTTCCCCCGCTGCGCTTCCTGCGGTTCACTGTCTTTCAAGAATATCGGCGGCGGAACGGAGAAGATCGAGCAGGAATTGAGGCGGTATTCCCCCGGGCTGAAGACCGTCCGCATCGACGAACGCGCACTGCGAAACCCACGGTCGGAGATGCCACTCTTCGAATCCGCGCTTTCCGCGGACGTCGTCATCGGAACACCGTCCGTGCTCAATCTCGGAACATTGCCGAAAACCGGTCTCGTCGCTATACTGGACGCAGAGAACCTCCTCTCCTTCCCGGATTTCCAGGCGGACGAGCGGTTCGTACGGATGGTACGTCGCGCCGCGCTCGAAGTCGCCGGAACCGGAAAGGGGTCGGTCATCATACAGACCTTCCGACCGGAACAGGAGCTCCTCCGAAATCTCCGGGAAGGCACCGAACGGGCGACGCTCGACCGCGCGCTCGAAGATCGGAGAATACTCCGATATCCGCCGTTTTTCTCGCTCTTCCGCATCGGATTCCGTGCGAAGGAGGAGAAGGACGCGGAAGCGTCCGCGGAGGAGATGCGGGCACTTCTCTCGGAAGCGCAGATACCGATCGAGGATTTCCGCATCTCTCCGGTACAGAAACCGCTCTCACCGAAAACCCGGGGAAAGCATGAACGGTTCATCGTCGTCTCGTTGCCGGCCGGAACACCGTTTCCCGCGATACTCCGCGACATCTTCTCGAAACGCTCCGATTGGACGTTCGACCCGGATCCGCTCTCACTCATATGATTCTCAAGGCCATGCTCCCCATCGTCACCGGAGAACATCAGGAAGTGCTCCACCGTCACGCCGCCCGCGTGGCGGATCCGACGGCGCCGGAAATGCGCGCGCTCATCCCTGAGATGATCGAGATCATGCGAAAGGCCGACGGCGTCGGACTGGCCGCCCCGCAGATCGGGAAATCAATCAGCCTCTGTGTTATCGAGATAAACGATATCGTGTCCGTTTACTTCAATCCGAGAATAACGGCACGCTCGGAAGAGACAGTCATCTTCGAGGAAGGATGCCTGTCGCTTCCCGGGGAATTCTTCCCGATCGAACGGCACGAGAAAATAAGCATAAAGTATGATGATATCTCCGGAAAATCCCGGAAGTTGACCGCGACCGGATTCCTCGCCATCGTCCTCCAGCACGAGATCGACCATCTCGAGGGAACCCTTATCATCGACCGGTACCGTAAGCAGGATAACAAGAACACCTATGCCCTTTGACGCCTTCAGGAAATACCTCAATTACCGCGCCAGACCCGGCGTGACCCCGAAGATACGCGTGGTCTTCATGGGGACGCCAGGATTCGCGGAGACCGTACTCAGCGGACTTATCGAGAAGGAATACAACATCATCGCCATCTTCGCGCAACCCGACCGGCCGGCAGGTCGGAAACAGGAACTCGCCGTCCCACCCGTGAAAACGCTCGCACTCTCCAAGGGAATCCCGGTCGAACAGCCCGACAGGCTCGATGCGGCGGCGATCGCCCGGGTGAAGGAACTCAAGCCGGACATCATCATCGTCGCTGCCTACGGAAAGATCCTTCCGAAGGAGATCCTCGACATTCCTGGATTCGGATGCGTGAACGTCCACGCATCGCTTCTCCCGCGGTGGCGCGGCGCCTCGCCGGCACAGAACGCGCTCATCGAGGGGGACGCGGAGACCGGTGTTTCCATCATGCTCATGGACCAGGGAATGGACACGGGCGCCATCCTCTCGCAACAGTCGATCGCCATCGCACAGGAAGACACCTCCGAAACGCTCCTCGGGAAACTTGGAACGCTCGGCTCGACACTGCTGCTCGAGACGCTTCCGCTGTGGATCAGGAAAAAGATCGAACCGAAAGAGCAGGATGCGTCGCTGGCGACCGCCTGTCAGCTCATCGAGCGCGAAGACGGCCGCATCTTCTGGAACGAGAGCGCGGAGTCGATCTGGAACAGGTATCGCGGCCTTACCCCATGGCCGGGGGTCTTTTCCTTTTGGAAACGCCCGGGTGAGGAGTTCATGCGCATCAAACTCTCCCGGATATCCCTGCAGAAGACGGATCCCGCGACCGAACGGAAGCTCGGGGAGGTTTTCGAGGCGGGAGAGCACATCGCCGTGCGCGCCGGAACGGGACTCATCCTGCTCGAGGAGCTCCAGCCATCCGGAAAGGAACCCATGTCCGCGCGGGACTTCGCGAACGGCCATCCGGATTTCGTCGGGAGCGTACTCGGATAAGAAAAAGGTGCTATACTGGAAATGTTCCGGATGGAACCGGATCGTAAAAAAACAAACGTCTATGACACAACAGAAACCGTTCTCGCGACAGGACATGACCGCGATCATCGTCGGGTTCGGTCTCATGATCTCCGTCGTCATCTTTTTCGCGGTCAGAAACTCCGCCACGGACGTGACGGAGGAAACAGCACCGGACGCCGCGACCGCCGAAACCGGATCGGCGCTTCCGATGATCACACCGGCCGAGGCGAGAAAAAAACTCCTCTCGAAGACACCGGCAAAGATCGTCGATATCCGCTCGGAGATAGAGTATCAGGCATCCCACATCCCGGACTCGCTCTCCATGCCCGCCGAGAAACTTTCCGAGTACTTTCCCGCGATCGAAGGAGAGGAGATTCTCGTGATCCCGTCCCGGGACGAGGCCGCCTCGACAAAAGCCGCTGAAATCTTCTCCCGGAAGAAGACCCGACACGCATTCATCGAGGGGGGGCTCGTAGCCTGGGAACAGGCGGGCGGACAGGTCGTCTCGTTCGGCAATCCGTCATCCACGACCGACCGCTCGAAAGTCACGTTCATTCCGGCGGAAGAATTCAGAAAAGCGGTCGAGAACCGCGAGACGCTCCATGCCATCGTCGACGTCCGCAGCAAGGAGGCCTTCGCGAAATCGCATATTCCCGAGGCCATGAACATCCCGCTCCAGGAACTCGAACGCCGGCGTGCGGAGATACCGCCGGCGACCAACATCGCACTCTACGCGGAGACGGAACTCGACGCGTTCCAGGCGGCCGTCCGGCTGTTCGATCTCGGTATGTTCTCGGTGAAGACTCTCAACGTCGGATACCCGGAGTGGGAGTCGAAAGGGATGCCCGTAGAAATACCAAAGTCCAAATAACAAATTACGAACGAAGAAAAAAGCTTCCCGATCGGGAAGCTTTTTTCTTTATGGACTTGATAAACCTTATGAACTTTGTGGACTCGGATTTCACTTCTCCACGACCGCGAGCACGTCCTTGACGGAGACGATGAGATGCTCCTCGCCGTCGATCTTCACTTCGGTACCGCCGTAACGGGTGTAGATGACGGTCTGCCCCTTCTTCACCTTGATCTTCTCGCTGTCGCCGATCGCCACCACACGACCCTGTTGCGGCCGCTCCTCGCTCGCGCTCTCCGGAAGGAAGATGCCGGCATCGGTCTTCTTCTCGGCCTTCTCGGGATGAATCAGGACATTTTCGCCCAACGGCTTCACGTTCGTCTTCGCCATATGCGTTTTCTTAAGCGGATTACCACATCTCTCAGTATAGAAAAACTGGCACTCACTGTCAACAACTGCCAGAAAACATCAGAAATGATCGGCAAGAAACGATGGACCCCGGCGGTTCCCTGTCCGCTTTTTCCTATCAGCTGTCATTTGTTGGCCGTCAACCGTTCGATAGCCTTGTCCAGCTGCGGATCACGATCGTTCGTGATATCGTCGACCGAGATGCCGACCTCCTCGTCCGGAGTTATCCCCTGCTTGTTAATCTGATTTCCCTTCGGCGTAAGCCACCGCGCGATCGTGATCTTCACCGACATGGTCCTGCCGACCGGAACGAGTTCCTGGACGGATCCCTTTCCGTACGATTTCTTGCCGATGAGCGTCACGTTGTCGCGATTCTCCCGCAGAGCGCCCGCGAGGATTTCGGAAGCGGACGCGCTCCCCTCATCGATGAGGACGACGGTCGGGATACCGGAGAGCCGGTCGCCGCCACGCGTCTTTTCCTCGCGCCGTTCGCCTTTCCCGTTCTCCTCGATGACGACGACGGTATCGAAAGGAAGCATGAGGCTCGCCATGTCCACCGCAGCGTCCAGAAGTCCGCCCGGGTTGCTCCGAAGATCGAGTACGACGCCTTTCGCCCCTTTTCCGGCTATCTCCGAAACGGCATTACGGAATTCGCGCTCCGTATCGTCCCCGAAACGGCTCACGCGCAGGATGACGATACCGTCATCGCGCACCGTGAGTTTCACGCTCTTCACGTTGATCACGTCCCGTGCCACGGACACCTCGCGCGATTCCTCCTCGCCGCTCCGATAGATGGTCAGCTTCACCTCCGTCCCCTTGGGCCCCCGGATCTTCGAGACCGCCTCTTCCAGCTTGTAACTCGACGACAGTTCGCCGTCGATCTTGAGGATCTTGTCGTTCGGACGCAGTCCCGCGCGTTCGGCCGGCGTCCCCTCGAGCGGCGCGATGACCGTCAGGATCTCGTCGCGGATGCCCATCTCCGCACCGATGCCCTCGAATTTCCCGGATATGTCCTCGTTGAATTCCTTCTGCTCCTTCGGATCGAAGAACGTGGTATACGGATCTCCCGTCGCGGCGAGCATCCCGTCGATCGCACCGTAGAAAAGCTCCTGCGCATCGAGCTTCGAACGGTCGACATACTTGTCCCGGAGGATGTCCCATACCTTCCAGAAAAGGGAGAAGTCGATATTCGTATCTTTCGAATCCGTATTCGAAAACATCGCCTCACCCGGCGAAAACGATCGTCCATCCGGATTCGAGGACAGTTCGTCGCGCCCGTGATCGACTCCGAACTGATACGCGAAATACAACGCGAGCGAAAGGAGAAAGATCCTGATGATCCGCCCGACGAGCCGACGATTCTTCCGTTCGAGCGTTTCGGCCGACTCTCCCGGAACGGACGATGGTGACATATCCATATGTTCTTTTTTATCGATGCTCCGGAATCGGTTTTCCGATATATTTCCGGAAATATTTCACCGCGCTCACGATATGATACCACGTGAGCCGATTCATGAGGAGCGAACGGAGAAATCCTCCGCGAGCACTCCCTTTCCCATGGTAGTGATAGATCGTGACCGAAGGGACATGCATGACCTTCCATCCGTTCTCCCAAAACCTCCGACACCAATCGACATCCTCCATATACATGAAGAAGCGCGTATCCATGGGACCGACCGTCGCCGCCGCCGTCCGTCTCACGAACATCGCCGATCCCATGATCCAGTCCGTCTCCCGCGGATCTCTCCGATCGTAATCCTTCATGAGAAACCAATCCGTATGCCGTCTCCCGACCGGAAGCCTGCCGAGGAGCGTCCGTCGGAACAGGATCGTCCACGGACGGTAGAAACGGAAACAGGAGATCTGTTCGGTTCCGTTGAAATTCACCTGGCGCGCACCGACCATTCCGACGTCCTTCCGCGATTCCATGAACCGGAACAACGCCGCAACGGATCCCTCGGTCAGGACGATATCGTGATTGATGAGAAAAACGTAATCCCCAGCCGCTTCCTGGAGCGATTTGTTCACAAGCGCCACGAATCCGACGTTCCGATCGAACGGGAAGAAGCGGACCTGCGGAAAATCCTGCAGCATGAGCCGTGTCGCCTCTTCCGTCTCGCTGTCCGCCACGAGCACCTCGAACTCATACCCCGATCCGCCGGCATACCGGAAGACGGACTCGAGGCAGAGCCTGAGCAGTTCCGGATTCTTGTAGCTGTTGATCGCGATCGATATTTTCACAGACGTTTACGGAAGACTCCGGAAAAGTTCCTGGATCCGATCATAGTTGTCGCCCACGGGCAGTATGATCGACCCGGCGCCCGGATAGCGATCCTTGTCCGGGAAATAGAGGAGCCCCTCATCGGAAGTGTCGAGTACCTTCTGCTTGAGTTCGGCATCGCCGAGCTCCCGGTAGAGATCGAAGATGCGCTTCATCTCCCATCCCTCCATATCGGTACGGACATTGTCGCCGAGGCTGTCGATGAGACCGTTTATCTTCGAGAAGTCGGTGAGTGTCCCGACGGAGAGCATCTTGGCCTTGATTTCCTTGATCACTTCCTGCTGGCGCTTCGCACGCTCGAAATCATTCGACGTGGCGCGGGCGCGGGCGTAGCAGAGCGCGGTCTTTCCGTCGAGCGTGTTGTCCCCCGCAGAAAGTTTGAAGACACCGCCGCACTCGACATCCTTGTTGTAGCAGAGCGGATACGCGGCCGAAGGCGACGCATGACGCGTGCCGTCCTGCCGCTTGTAGTACTTGTACTCGTACATCTGCATCTTCGTCGATGGGTCGATCGCCGGAACCGTGAAGACATACGGGTCGCAGACCTTCGGTTCGCGGAACTGCACGCCTTCGGTGAACGGCTGGTCGAGATGCACGGTCACGCCGCCGATCGCGTCCACGAGATCGGTGAATCCCTTGAAATTGATCGTCGCGGCATAGTGCATCGGTTGCCCGGTGATCTCGGAGAGAATCCGCTTCATGTATTCCATTCCCTGCCCCTTGCCCTTTTCCTCACCATAGAAGTGCACGGCATTGATCTTCTGCATGCTCGAGGTGTCCGGAACCGTCACATACAGATCGCGCGGAATCGACACGAGCGATGCGCGGTTCTGATCCTGCTCCCCGTTCTTCGGATGGATCGAGAGTACCATGATGGTGTCCGCGAGCAACCCGCCACCGTCGACATGCTCTCCGCGCATCCCGAGCAGCACGATATTGATCCGCCCCTCTTCCTCACCCGCAAGCTTCGACTCGACTCCCGGCAGGGATTTCAGGACATCTCCGAAGATGTTTCCGTTCCCGAGGGAGATCTTGCCGATGGTCGCACCGGCCTTCCAGAACCCGATACCGCCGATCACGGCCAACAGGATGAAGACCCCGATCACCGTGTTCCGTACCCGGTGATGCCCCTTCTCCCCGGAAGCCATCGCTCCCTCCGCCCTTTTGAACAGACTCATATGATGTCGTTTCTATTGTTTATCCTTCAATAAAGCCTCATAACGCAAAAACAAAACACGGGCGCTTTCTTCCCAAGAATATTCCGAGAGTCGCTCGCGCCCGAGCCGCTTCAATCGTTCCCGCGCCTCCTCATTCGTGAGAAGAGTATACAACGATTCGGCGCATCCGGCAACATCGTCCGCCCCGAAGAAAAGCGCCGCCTGACCTCCGACTTCGCGGAACGGAGCGATATCCGCGGCCGCCACCGGAACCCCCGACGCAAACGCCTCGAGAAGCGGGATACCGAATCCCTCGTACCGCGACGGGAACACGAGCCCGTATGCCGCCGCGTACACCGCCGGCAGATCGTCCGCCTCGATGAATCCGGGAAACACGACCGCGCTCCCGAGATGCGTCTCCCCGATCGCCCGGTCGATATCCCGATCGAAGTGGTGCGCGGAGCGGTTTCCGGTCAGCACCACCTGGAATCCCGGAATCCGGTCACGGATCCTTGCAAACGCCCGGATGAGAAGCGGAAGGTTCTTTCTCGGCTGGAGCGTTCCGACCGAGAGCAGGAATCGCTCCGGCAGTCCGTACCTCTGCCGAACGTTCACGATATCGATATCGGACACCTCGCGTGCGAGAAACATCGGCGACACCGCATTCGGAACGACCGCGACCTTCGCATCCGGCACCCCATACCGCGAAACGATCTCATCCCGGGTGAACCGCGATGGCGCCACGAGACAATCCGCCCGCCGGCACGTCCGCGGAATGAGGAGGTCGAGGAAAAAACGGTCTTTCCTCCCGATGAGCTCCGGATACGCCCGGAACGAGACATCATGGATATGCGCCACCACCTTCGTCCGTCCCGGAACATAGGCCGGAAGTATGTACTGCGTATGGAACAGATCGATCCGGGTACGCAGAAGGAAAAGCGGCACCGAGAGGAAATTCCAGACGAAACGGTTGCTTCCGAAAAGGGCGACGACCTCCGCGTGCCCGTGCTCCGCGACCCCGAGCAACGTTCCAAGTTCCGACAGGAATTCCGGTTCCGTCCGATCCGTCAGGAGGAGATAGCGGTTTCCCCGGTCAAGCAAGAGCAGCTCGCGCGTGAGATTGAGGAACACGGCCTCGTCCCCCGTCCGGCTCCGTCCGATAAGACGCACGTCTATCACGATGGTTTTCATAGCGTAAAAATTATCGGTTTTCGGATACGATCATCGCCGCGAACAGGATCCAGAGGAAACCGAGCAGAATGCCGGCGTTGAAGAGATCGAAGACGACGAGTCCGGGAACCACGGAAAGTACGAAGATCGGAAACGCGCCGCGCGGAAGTCCGGCCTCCGGATCGGATCCGAGGAACATGCGCGCCGCGCGAAGGAAAACGACCGCGAAGAAACCGATCAGACCGACAAGCCCGAGTATCCCGCTGCCGAGCCAGACCTCGAGAAAGACATTGCTCGCGTTGAGTCCGGCGCCGCGCTCGTCCGTCCCGAGTATCCGCGAAATACTTCCCCAGCCGATACCGAGCACCGGATGCCTGCCGATTTCGGCGAGAGAGACGCCGTAGACATCCTTTCGGATCCCGATACTCGGATCCGGACGAAGCACCGTCCCGACGGAATTCCCGATCGCTTCCTCGGCATCGGTCTCCTCGAGATCGATATGTCGGCAGCCATAGCGCCCGAGTTCGGAGATGTCGGATATCCGCTCCGGCAATTCCCCCGAAAGCGCACTTCCGGCGTCACATGAAACCGTGATTTCCTGAAGCCCGGCCACGCTCGTCGCCCTCTCGAAAAGATCGAAGCGTGTGAGCGGCACGGATACGACGAGCGCGAGCGAGAATAGGAATGCCATGGAAATGCCACCGAGATACCTGCCGACATCCCTCGTGTCGCGCCGCGCGAAGGCGAACAGCCCCGCCGAAACGACACCTGACACGAACATCCCGATCCACGCGCTTCTCGCGACCGTCATGAGGAGTACCGTGAAAAGGCACGTGAGGGACGCGATTCCCGCGAAAAATACCGGAAGATACCCGACGCGACCACGGAACGATCGGCCATGATTGGCGGCTGCGAACATCGAAAAAAGTACGGCTCCCAGGAAGATGAGATATGCTCCGAGCCAGTCCGGCTCAGGAAATCCTCCATCAGGCCGACCCGGCATCGCCTGGAACGGGTCGGATCCGGACAGGAACCGGACATTCTGGAATATCGCATAGCAAAGGACCATCATTCCGGACGCGAGTACGAACGGAAGCACTTTCCGGACATCATCGAGCGACTGCAGGTAGATCCGCCCGAGAACATAGAGTCCGTACAGCGAGAGAAGCACGAGCGACAGCTTGAACGAAAGTCCCACCGACGGCGCGTTCGGAAGCGCCAAAAACGATCCTATCGGAACGAGCAAAAGCAACGCGTCCGGTAACCCGAATTTCGGAAACGCCGGAAGCGCCCGCCTTGAAAGGAACCGGATCAGGAGTCCGAGCAAGAGCGAGAGTTCGAGGAACTGGTACGGCCGCAGATCGACGCCGAGATCCGGCGGAGCGAGATTCACCATCTCGAGCGGAAGCGCCAGGACAAGCAGCAGGAACGTCCATCCGGGCCGATACAGCGCCGCAAACGTCGCGACGGCAAGAAAAAAAAGGAAATCACCGACCCTTGGCGGAAGCAACCCCATGTTCGAAAGCGTGACGCATGCAAAAAACAGGATCGTGCCTCCGACGAGAAGCATTGTTCCGATGCCGGTCATTTTGAAGAGATGAAACATATCAATCGTTGAACGAGCCGATCACCTTTTCCGCGAACGCGTCCCAGGAAAAATCCCTCGCCCGGATACGACCCTTCTCTGAAAGACTTTCCCGAAGCGCGGCATCGTCGAGCAACCGCTCCATGCCGTTCCGGATCGCCCCCTCGCTTTCCGGATCGACGAGCAGTGCCGCGTCGCCCGCAAGCTCCGGAACCGATCCCGCCCGCCCGGCAAGCACCGGCGTACCGCAGGCGAACGCCTCGAGCACCGGCAGACCGAACCCCTCGTAGAGCGACGGGTACATGAAAAACGATGCGCCATGATAGAGCGCGGGCAGATCCTCGTCCGGAACGAATCCGAGCACGACGACCGACTCCTCGAGCCCGAGCTCGCGCACGATTCCTCGCGCATCGGTCGCAAGCTTATTGGAAGCCGGAAATACCTTCCCAGAAATCACCAACAACGGAACGTTCTCTCTGCTTTTGCGAAGCTCCGCGTACGATCGAAGCAGACGTTCCGCATTCTTGCGTATCTCAAGCCCGCCACCGTGATAGATATATCCAGGTTCGAGCGCGTATTTCTTCATCACACGGGAGATATCGTCGGAGACCGCTCCGATACGGAAAGGCGGATCACAATCCGGATATGCGACGGCGATCTTCCCCTCCGGAATGCCGAGCTCCGAAACGAGATCCGCTTTCGTCGTCTCCGAAACCGCGACGATCCGATCCACATACCGGATCCCCCTCTCAACCGCCTTCCAGTGAAGCTTACGGGTGAATGTGCCGAGATATTCCGGGAACAGCCGAGGAATGATATCGTGCACGATCATGATATGCCGTACGTCAGTCGAATTTTGAATTTTGAATTTTGAATTTTTAAACCTGGTCGAGGATTGAAAGAGCGAAAGGAAAACATCACAACCATCCTCGCGTGCGCGTTTCGACAGTGCCCGCTCCCAGAGCATCCTTCGTGGCACGTCGTCCCGCTTCCACCACTTCGGCAGAAACACTTTCACCTCGAAATTCTCCGGAAGCTTGAAACCAAGTATTGGCTCCTCCTCGCAATACAGGAAGACTCGGTCGCCATTCTGCAATCTGCAATCTGCAATCTGCAATTCCGCCAATTTTCTGAGAAAATTGGCAGTCACCTGTCCTATTCCGGTTCCAGGCCTCCGCAGAAATGATGCGTCTATTCCTATTTTCATATGGATCCATCATAGCGCACCTTTGACAGAATAGCAATAAAGTGATATAATATACCGTTGCATCTTTGAAGCGCAACATTTTCCAACTCAACTGGTACTTTACCAAAGGAGAGCAATCATGACATATCTTGCGTTTCTTTTTCTGAGCCTTTTCTCGGCACTCTTCCCCTCCCTTCCCTGGGCGGCGGATGTGTCGCCGAAAACCGCCGTCGCCCGCGAATGCGTTTCGATCGACGAGCGTGCGGCAGCCGACGGGTACGCCGAGGAACGCGTTCCAAACGGGGCGCTCTGGGCGCGGCAGGCCGTCCTCCGTGACACCCCGCCGAAAGGATTCAACTACGTCATCGGTTGGTTCAACGGCACGACTACCTATCCGTGCACGCGTCCCGGTATCCGATCGACGATCGAGATCGACCGCGCCGAGATCATTGAGAGTATCGGCGGAAAGGAATCCGTCATCTTCTCCGAAGACTATCTCGGTGACGGACGTCTCACCGATGCGGAAGGAACTTTGTTCGTCCGGAGTCCGAAATGGTTTGGAAATGGACAGACAGAACCAATGACATCCGTCGCCATCGAAAACGATATCCTCGTCGTCGATGTGACGAAATCCTCCGATCGGATCGCGCACTGGTGGACGAAACGCGTCCCGGCAAAACAAGGCGCGCGATATTTCCTCTCGGTCCGCGCGCGGATCTCAGGTGACGCCCGTCTCCAGCTCGGCGCCGACTACTGGGTATCCGCGGATGCCCCGTATTCCGGCTATCACCCGGAATGCAAGGGCACGAACAATTGTGAAGGCTGGATCTCGCAGTGGTTCGGTGCCACGGACGGGCAATGGAAAACGTTCCGCGCCCCGCTCACCCGATAACAGCCATCGCAATCTCGTCCCGGAGAGGCTTCAGTCTCCCGGGATTTTTTATTGCCTTTTTCGGCTTTTTTCCGTACAATCTCAAGGAACCAGTTAACCGAAATATATGAAGAATCCCGGAATGGAAACGAAACGGAAGGAAGTCGTCGCTGTCATCGGACTCGGATACGTAGGACTTCCGCTCGCGGTGCGCGCCGTCGAACGCGGGTACGAGGTCGTCGGTATCGCCCGGAGCAAGGAGAAGATCGCGATGATCAACAAAGGGATTTCCCCGATCGAGGACGCCGGTCTTTCCGCGGACATGAAGAAATACCCCGTCAAGGCGACGGACGATCAGAAAGCCATCAGCAAAGCCGACATCATCCTCCTCTGTGTCCCGACCCCGGTCGACGAGCTCCATAATCCGGACCTCGCCCCGGTTCGCGAAGCATCCGAGATGACGGCGAAACATGCGAAGAAAGGCGCGCTCGTCGTTCTCGAATCGACCGTGAACCCGGGCGTCTCCGAAGAGATCATCAAGCCGATCTTCGAATCACACGGATTTACGGTAGGAAAAGACATCCACATCGCCCACTGCCCGGAGCGCATCAACCCCGGCGACGAAAAATGGACGGTCAAGAACATTCCCCGCGTCGTCGGATCGTTCGAGAAAAAAGGCCTCGCCCGTGCGGTCGCCTTCTATGAATCCATCATCGACGGCGAGATCCGCCCGATGAAATCCATCCGCGAAGCGGAAGCGGTCAAGATCGTCGAGAACTCCTTCCGCGACATCAACATCGCCTTCGTGAACGAGCTCGCGAAGTCCTTCGACGTGCTCGACATAGACGTCCGCGACGTGATCTTGGGCGCCGCGACGAAACCGTTTTCCTTCCTCGCGCACTTCCCCTCCTGCGGCGTCGGCGGGCACTGCATCCCGGTCGACCCGTACTACCTCATCGAGCGCGCGAAACAGTCCGGATTCGACCACAGGTTCCTCAAGATCGCACGCGAGATAAACAACTCCATGCCCGCCTACACGGTGGAAGTCCTCCAGGACGGTCTCAACGAGCTCAAGATGCCGCTCAACGGCACGCGCGTCGGCGTCCTCGGCATCGCCTACAAGGCGAATATCGACGATGTCCGCGAGTCCCCTTCCTTCGAGATCATCAAGGCACTCGGCGAGCACAAAGCGGAAGTCATCACCTTCGATCCACACGTACCGGGAATGTCGAGCGCGAAGACGCTCTCAGCGCTTCTGCGGAAATGTGATGCGCTCATCCTCGCGACGAACCACCGAGAATTCGTCGATACCATCACGCCGGAACTCCTTGAAAAGAACGGCGTCAAGGCGATCGTCGACGGAAAGAACTGTCTCGACAAAAACGCTTTCAGGAAATCGAAGGTATGGTACAAGGGCATCGGACGCTGACGCGAATAACCAATAACCAAAATCCAATTACCAAAAAACGTTTTCGAACATTGTGATTTGGTGATTGGTCACTCCTTGGTTATTGGAGCTTGGTCATTGATGATTATAAAAACATATGTTTTTATTGCTCCGTCTCGCCATCTGGATCGCCGGCGTCGCGACGCTCTCCTTCTTCGGATTGCGCTATTTCGG
>CAYRYX010000018.1:0-7203 GCA_964428755.1 uncultured Bdellovibrionales bacterium
CCAAGGACAACATCTCGGTCACGGTGAACGCCGTCATCTACTACAAGATATCGCACGCCGAAAAGGCGATTCTCGAGGTGGAGAACGTGTACTACGCGGTTTCCCAGCTCGCGCAGACGACGATGCGGAATGTCGTCGGCGAGGTCGATCTCGACGAACTGCTCTCCAATCGCGACGCTATCGCCGAGCGGATCCGCGGGATCGTGGACCAGGCGACCGACATCTGGGGGGTGAAGGTGAGCTCGGTCGAGCTCAAGGACGTGACGCTCCCGGAGGACATGAAGCGGGTCATCGGCAAGCAGGCGGAAGCCGAGCGCGAGAAGCGGTCCGTCATCATCAAGGCGGAGGGCGAAGTCATCGCGGCCGAAAACCTCGCCAAGGCGGCGACCATCCTCTCCTCTGCGGACGGCGCGCTCCATCTCCGGACGCTCAATACGATCAACGATGTCTCTTCCGACCAGTCCAACACCATCATCTTCGCGACGCCGATCGAAGCCCTTCAGGCGCTCGGCCGGATCGGAAGGAAGGAGCAGTCATAATCTATGCGAATATTCGGCGTTTCATTCGAGAGGGGCATTCATCGTGTTCAGCTTTCGCACGCGTTACGTTCCGTGGCGCTGTCTTTCGTCGGAATCTATGTTCCGATTTTCCTGCTGACGCACGGTTTCTCTTTGGTGGAGACGATTCTTTTCTTTGTCGTGTTCCACGTGGTCGGACTCGTGTTCGGGCTCGTGGTGTGCCCGTTCCTGATGAGGCGGTATGGGCTGACATGGACGCTTCGGTTGTCATATCCGCTCCAGATCCTGTTCTTCGTGCTTCTGAACCTGCTCCCGACCGCTTCTATTTCCTGGATTCTTGTCGCTGGGATCGGTGGTATCGCGACCTTCGTGTACTGGATGCCGCTCAACATACTGCTCGTGAAACATGCGGATGAGAAGAAGATGGGTAGCGACCTCGGGGTGTTCTTCTCTCTCCCGAAAGTTTTCGGTATCGCGGGGCCACTCGTAGGTGCCATATCCATCCCATTCCTCGGGTTTTGGCCGATGTTCGTCGTCGCTGGAATCGGACTTGTCGTTTCGTATCTGCCGCTCGTAAGAATCGGGGAAAACGGGACAATCGTGAAATTTCGGTTTTCCCAGGCAATCGCGAAACTTCGGAAGCGGAAACTCCTGTTCTTTTTGGAAGGGTTCGACAATATCATCGAGGAGTCGGAATGGTTCTGGGGGATTTTCGTCTTCCTCTTCATAGGGTCGCTCGCTGCGCCGGGAATCGTCGGAGGTTTGGAGGCACTCGGCGGCGCGCTGTTCGCCCTCCTCGTCGGAAAACTTGCCGACAAGAGCGCCATGAAGCTCATCCCGATCGCATCGCTCGGTCTTGTGGCAATCTGGTTCGCACGACTCTTCATCGAAACTCCGCTTCCGGCATACCTTATCAGCGTGGTCTCGTCGTTCGTGATGACGCTGTTTCTCGTCTCGTATTTCAGTGTGATTTATCGCAACATAAAGAACGATGATGAGGAGGCGTTTCTCATCCTTCGTGAGATTCCGACGGTACTCGGAAGGATGGTCGTGTTCGGGAGCATGCTGCTCGTCGCCTCCAATCCGAGATATTTTTTCATCCTCCCGATCATCGTGGCATTGTTCCTGCTCGCGCTCTTTTTCGTCAAGCGACGCAAGCTCGATGTAGCGGCATCATCATAAAGTGATGCGTATGACCGCGGCGGGGATAATGAAACAACTGAAATCGCTTGGAAGCCCGGAGAAGGCGAGAACCTCCGCCGGGTTTTTCAAGTGCGGGAAAGGGGAGTATGGGGAGGGTGACCGGTTTCTCGGGGTGACCGTTCCGCAGCAGCGGATGATCGCGAAGGCGCATCGGGACCTGCCGTTTGCCGAAATCGAAACGCTTCTCGGGAGCCCCTGTCACGAGGCACGACTTACCGGACTCCTCGTCCTGACGTATGCGTTCGAACGGGCGGATGGGAAACGGCGGAAGGAAATCTTCGATTTCTCTCTTTCGCGCCGCGAGGCGATGAACAATTGGGACCTTGTCGATACGGGTGCGCCGAGACTCATCGGAGCGTATCTTGCGGAGAGGAAGTCCGGGAGAAAGCTGTTGTACCGTCTCGCGAAATCTGAAAATCTCTGGGAGCGGCGCATCGCCATCGTTTCGACGCTCGCGTTCATCGTGAGGGGCGATTTTGCCGATACGCTTTCGATCGCGGAGAAACTTCTCGGCGATCCACACGACCTTATCCACAAGGCGACGGGATGGATGCTTCGCGAGGTCGGAAAGCGCGACGAATCCGTCCTGAAGAAATTCCTCGATACGCATGTCGCTGTTATGCCACGAACGATGCTCCGATATACCATAGAGCGGTTTTCACCGATAGAAAGGGCTCGATTTCTCGAAAAAAGGAGAATCAAGGTATAATTCTCCCCATGGAACGAACTGCCACAAAAGAAGAGCTCGAAGCGATGGTGTGCGAAATCCGAGTAACTATGCCCCCCAGTTTCACTGATTTGACGAGCAATCTGCTTCTGAAGCAGGTGGCGTCGGAGAAGGGCTATGACGCGAAGAACCTTCGGGACGTCGCAGTTGCGAGAAATGGGATATGGGAATACTCCGTCGATCAAGATCACGCGGTGGTTGAGTCGATAGAAAAAATCGTCGAATTCAGGAGTGCTCTTCTCGAGGTGGCGGATGATGAGATAAAAAAACTCAGAATCGGTTCTGAAGAGGAGGCATCGCTTCGGAGCAGGCTCGAGGCAATGAATATATTCGATATCGAAGCGGCTTCGAAGGAAGGCTCGGATCATGATCCTCTTAAGCGCATCTCCCGGGCGATCACAGAAAAAATAAACAGGACAGCCGGCAAACTTATTGATTCATCGGCAGGAAAGCTTCTTATCGGATTTGCATCCAAGGCAGGCGGAGTCGGATTCGGTGAATCCCAACAAAGTCGGGATGATTTTATTCGATGGGGTGCAGAAAACGGTATCCATTTGGAATTTACGCCATTTCCGGAAAAGATACTGGGAGGTGAATAGCATTTGATGCATTGGTCGTATCTTCTCGGCTTATAAAGGCCGTTTTTTATTTGTGTTGACAGGGAATGGAGAAGTGGCGTAGAATGTGGGGGAAGAACGAAGAAGTGGGGAAGTGTGGGGAAATCGAAGTTTCCTTGAAAAAATTTCGCTAATGCGCGCTCCCGATCGTTTCGCGACGTCACGTCGAGAAAATTTCCTGTCCTATCCGAAACGGATGTCACGGAAACTTTTCTTGCGACGCTCGTGTCGGAAACGAAACGTCCGCACTCATGAACCGAAGTTTTTCCAATGGAACTTCTGATTTTGGATAAAGGAAAAAAGAATGTTCATAGGCGAATACTCACATTCGATAGACCCGAAACGGCGCGTCGCGATGCCGTCGCGGTTCCGGTCGGAGCTCGGGTCGCGGGTCGTGGTGACGCGCGGGCTCGACTCATCGCTTTTCGTCTATCCGATGAAGGTGTGGGAGCAGCTCGCGGAAAAGCTCGGCAGTCTGCCGATCGGTGAAGCGGCGACGCGGAGTTTCACGCGGTTGCAGCTCGCGGGTGCGACGGATGTGGAGCTCGACAGCCAGGGACGCATCCTCATTCCGGATTATCTCAAGGACTCCGCCGGATTGAAAAAGAACGTCGTCGTCGTCGGGCTCTATAACCGGCTCGAGATCTGGGACGAGGCGAAGTGGAAGTCATACAAGGCCGGCGCGGAAAAGAATACCGGAAAGATTGCGGAGGAACTCGGGAAGCTCGGAGTGTACTAAAAGAAAATTTTCAATTTTCAATTTCTAATTTCTCAACAATTTTCAATGATTCAATTCTGGAATTCAGAAATTGGGACATTCGGTCATTGTTTGAAAATTGAGAATTGAAAATTGGACATTGAATGACCGTATGACGAGACACATTCCTGTGTTGCTGGACGAGACGGTGGCGGCGTTGGACCTTCACAAGGGCGATACGGCGGCGGATGTGACACTCGGCGGCGGGGGGCACACCCGGGCGATGCTCGGGCGGGTGCTCCCTGGTGGGAGGGTGATCGCATCCGACGTCGATCGGACGGCGGTGGAGCGGTTCATCCGGGACGCGGAGGCGGATCCCTTTCTGCGGAAGGCCGTGGGAGACGGTTCGCTCTCCGTGGTTCGGGGAAGTTTCTCCGATATCGGGGCGATTCTTGCGGATGCCGGGGTTTCGAATGTCGACGCGATTCTTGCTGATTTCGGGTTCTCCTCCGATCAGGTGGACGATCCGGATCGGGGATTCTCATTCCTTGCGGGAGGACCGCTCGATATGCGACTCGACCGGGAGGGAGCGGTGACCGCGGCCGATATCGTGAACGGGTACCCGGAGGAACGTCTCGCGGGGATCATCCGCGGATTCGGCGATGAACCGAAAGCGCGGAAGATCGCGAAGGCGATCGTGGAGAGACGAGCATCGGAACCGATCGCGACGACGACGGATCTCGCGGAATGCGTCTCGGGATGCTTCTCGGAATTCGAACGACGGAAGATGCGGATCCACCCGGCGACGAAGACCTTTCAGGCGATACGGATGGAGGCGAATCAGGAGTTGTCGGTGATCGGAAATTTCCTGCGGGAGGCGGTGCGGGTGCTCGCTCTCGGAGGGAGACTTGCGGTCATCACGTTCCATTCCGGAGAGGATGCGCTCGTGAAGAAGATGTTCGCGGATATGGCCAAAGGATGCGTCTGCCCTGCGGAATTTCCGGAGTGCCGATGCGGGCGGAAACCGGAAATCCGACTCCTCTCGCCGCGGTTCGTCCGGCCGAGCGAGGAGGAGGTGACTCGGAATCCGCGCGCACGAAGCGCGAAACTCCGGGTGGCGGAAAAAATATGAAAGCGGCAGGGGATGAGGGACACGTTGCAAGGAGCGGAAAGAAGTGATGCTTCCGTCTTGTCGCCTGTCGCTTATCACGTGTCGCGGAAACATAAACAAACAATCAGGGGGAGAAAGAATATGACAAGGGACTATTGTCTTTCGAGGCGGCAGAATGTCTGCCGGAAGGGGATTTCTTTCTCCGGTGCGGTCCATCCGGCGGTGCTCTTCGCATTGTTCGCTTTTTTCCTTTCCGGAATCGCGTATCTCCATGCGCTCAACCGCGGAGCGATCCAAGGATACGAGACGCGGACGCTCGAAAAGGAGATCGCCGAGCTGAAAAAGGAGAACGGAAAGCTGAAGCTTTCCGAGGCTGATGCGCTTTCCCTCTCACGGATCGAGGAATCCGCGAAGGGACGCGGAATGAGCCAGTCGGAATCCGTCCGGATGATCGAGGGACGAGGCTCTCTCGCGCTACGGTAGCGTTTTCTTGTGCGAACAAGTATGGTGACGCGAAAGGAGAAAAACCTTCCTTCCCGGGAGAAACGGACGGAGGGGTCGCCCTCCGCGGGGAGAGTCAGCGCTCTCCTTGTTTTCGTCTTTGTTGCCGGCATGGTCGCGATGGCGAGGTTGTACGTCCTTCAGGTCGCGGGTTTCGAATCATGGAGCGACGTGGCGGACGGACAGCATTCCCTCTCGACGGACACGTTCCCCGATCGCGGTGAGATATTCTTCCGCGAGGGCAACGGAATCTATCCGGCGGCCGTGAACCGGGAATACCCGCTCCTGTATGTCGTTCCCAGGGAAGTGGAAAATCCGGCGCAGACTGCCGAGGCGATTTCCGGAATCACCGGCGTTCCGGCGGATGAGATCAAGGCGAAGCTCGTCGATCGTGACGACCCGTTCGAGGCGATCAAGAAGCGGCTTTCCGAGGATGAGACGCGGCGCATTCGTGAGCTCGATATTCCCGGAGTCCGTTTCCTCAACGAGAAATACCGCTATTATCCAGGGAATGGTCTTGCGGCGCAGGTCGTCGGATTCGTGAGCGCGAAGGACGATGGCGGCGGGGAGTCCGGCCGGTACGGTCTTGAGGCCTCGCAGGACGAGCTGCTTCGCGGCAAGCCGGGGAGAGTCGTGCAGGCGCGTGATGCGGCTGGTCGATGGATATCGACGTCCGATCGGGAGGTGGTTTCCTCGGAAGAGGGTCCGGACATCGTCCTGTCGATCGATCATGTCATCCAACACGAGGTCGAGACGATCCTCCGGGACGCGGTCGAGAAGCACGGCGCGGACGGAGGGACGGTCATCGTGATGGATCCCGCGACCGGAAAGATCCTTGCCATGGCGTCGAATCCGGGGTTCGATCCGAACGAATATTCGAAGACCGAGGATTATTCCCGATTCCTGAATCCGGCGGTGAGCCAGACATATGAGCCGGGTTCGATCATGAAGCCGATCACCATGGCGATCGGGATAGAGGAAGGGAAGGTTTCTCCCGGGACGGAATTCGTCGACCCTTGTGCGGTTTCCGAGGCCGGGTACGTGATCCGGAACGCGGAGGAAAAGTGCTATGGACGGTCGACGATGACGAAGGTACTCGAGGAGTCGATCAATACGGGAGTCATTTTCGTGGAGAAGCTCGTCGGAAATGCCCGTTTCGCGGAATATTTCGACCGGTTCGGATTCGGGCGGAAAACGGGAATCGAGCTTCCGGCGGAGCTTGCCGGAAATACGAGGAATCTCGACGATGTCCGCCGGAATATCCAGTTCTTTACGGCGTCGTTCGGACAAGGTGTGACGATGACGCCGCTCCAGATGGTTTCCTCCTATCAGGCGCTCGCGAACGGAGGACTCCTCATGCGGCCGAGTATCGTCGAGAAGTATGTCCATGCCGACGGTCGCGAGGAAGCCGTGGAATCGTCCGAAGTCAGGCAGGTCGTTTCGGGGGAGACCGCAGCACTCCTGGGAGACATGCTTGAGAATGTCGTCAGGAACGGGCATGGAAAGCGTGCCGCGGTTCCCGGGTATCGGGTCGGCGGGAAGACCGGAACGGCCCAGGTGGCCAAGAAAGGGGAAAAGGGGTATGATGACGGACTCACGATCGGATCGTTCGTGGGGTATGCCCCGATCGGCGATCCCAAGTTCGTGGTGCTTTCGAAGATCGACAATCCGAAGGATGTCATCTGGGCGGAGTCGTCCGCTGCGCCGGTGTTCGGCGATGTCATGAAGTTCCTCCTTTCCTATGCGAAGATAGAACCGACGGAGGAGGTGAAGGAACAGCCGGTCGTTGCCTCCGCGGTTACTCCGGCGGACTCGGAGAAAAAGAGGGT
>CAYRYX010000018.1:7213-14606 GCA_964428755.1 uncultured Bdellovibrionales bacterium
AAAGACGTCATCTGGGCAGAATCGAGTGCTTCGCCGGTATTCGGTGATGTCATGAAGTTCCTGCTTTCCTATGCGAAGATAGAGCCGACGGAGGAAATTCAAAATGCAAAATGAAAATATCAAAATGAAAAATTGTCGAGTCCCGCAGAGCGGGACGCATCAACTTTGATTTTTGACTTTTTCATTTTACATTTATCCAAACTATGGCACGACAGACCGGAAAACGGATGAGGAGACGGGCGCTTGAACGGGTGCTCCGGTTCATGGCGCGTGCGGTGATCGCGAGACACAAGCCGCTCGTGGTCGGGGTGACCGGAAGCGTCGGAAAAAGTTCGGCGAAGGAGGCGATAGCGCTCGTTCTCGGATCTTCCATGCGCGTACGCAAGAGTGAGGGGAATTTCAACAATGAGATCGGCGTACCGCTTACCATCCTCGGGGCGGACAGCGGCGGGAGCTCGTTCTTCCGCTGGGCTTCGGTCGGATTCCGGTTTCTCCGACTCATCCTTCTTCCGACAAGATATCCGGAGGCCTTGGTGCTCGAGATGGGTGTCGACCGTCCCGGTGATATGGCATATCTCCTCGGCTTCGTTCCGGTGAAGATCGGTGCGGTGACGCGGATCGCCGAAAGTCATATCGCGTACTTCGGTACCGTCGGGAATATCGCGAAGGAAAAGGGGCGGATGATCGCCTCGCTTCCGGAGGATGGTTTCGCGATCCTCAACGCCGACGACCCGCTCGTTTCCAGGATGGCCGAGAAGACGAAGGGAGTCGCACTTTCGTACGGATTCGGAGACCATGCGCTTGTCCGGGCGGACAACGCCTCATTTCAGGAGACGCCGGTCGGCATGGGGTTCAGTTTCAAGCTCAACTATGACGGAAAATCGATTCCGGTCCGGCTTCCGTATGTCGTGGCGCGGCATCATATCTCGGACGCGCTCGCGGGAGCCGCTGTCGGTATCGCGCTTGGCATGAATCTGGTCGAAATCGCCCGGGCGCTCGAATCTCTCGAACCGTTGCCGGGTCGTCTCCGTTTCCTGCGCGGGAAACGCGGTATCGGCATCCTCGATGATACCTATAACGCGTCACCGGCCTCGATCCGTGCCGGGCTTTCGACGCTTGGAGAGATTCCGGCCAGGCGTCGCGTCGTCATTCTCGGTGATATGCTCGAGCTCGGAGCGGCGTCGGAAGAAGAACACCGAGGTCTTGCGGGCGATGTCGTCGCATCCGGTGCGGAACTCGTCTTCCTGGTCGGGAAGCGCATGCATCTCCTCGGGGAGGAATTGCTCGTCCGCGGATTGCCGCGCGGCAATGTCATGTTCGCACCCGATCCGGACTCGGCGACCCTGCCGCTCCAGGATATCCTCCGGGAGGGCGACCTCGTGCTCGTGAAGGGTTCGCGCGGCATGCGGATGGAAAAGGTGACGGAGGTTCTGCTCGCCGATCCGGCCGATGCCCGGAAATTCCTCTGCTGTCAGTCTCCGGAATGGCGTTCGAGGCCGTTTTCCGCTCCTTCGGAATGGGATGATCAGGTTTGACAGGGTTCGTCCGTTTTCATACAATGGAAGCACCTGAGCGTTTCAGGATAATTCGGCTAATCAGCGAATAACCGTATGTCGGAGAACAGGGATCAGGAATTCATCGAATATGTCGTGAAGTCGCTCGTGGACCATCCGGAGAGCGTGAAGGTGGAACGGAAGATCGACGAGATGGGCGTACTCATCACGCTTGACGTGCATCCGGAAGATATGGGTATGGTGATCGGTCGCGAAGGGATGACCGCGAAGGCGCTCCGGACGCTACTCCGAGTCATCGGTGCCAAGAACAACGCGCGCGTGAACCTCAAGATAAACGAGCCGGAAGGTTCGACCCGCGGCGAGCGGCGCCACGAGGCGCCGGCAGCCGAGCCGGTTCCCGCGGTCACGGAAGTCCCGGCCGAAGAGCCGAAGCGTTCGCTCGAGGATGTCATGAACGATATCAAGATCTGAAAAAAGGAAGCTCGGACCGCCTGAAAGGGCGGTCTTCTTTTTTCGCGGGCGGGGCTCGACCTGGGGCGTGTTTTCCGGTATGCTATCCGGTGTAATGCGATCATGCGGTACCGCCTATGGACATCCTCTCCGCCCTGCTTATCGTCGCCGGACTCATCGTGTTCGAGGTCGTCTCGAGCATCGACAATGCCGTCATCAACGCCGAGACACTCTCGACCATGGGGGCGAAGGCGCGGCGGTTCTTCCTCACGTGGGGGATATTCTTCGCTGTGTTCGTGGTGCGCGGACTCCTGCCGTGGCTCATCGTCTGGGCGACCGTTCCGACACTCGGTTTTTTCGGTTCCTTTACGGCGACCTTCTCGAACGACCCGAAAGTATCCGAGGCGATCCAGATGTCGGCGCCGATCCTCCTGCTCGGTGGTGGCGTTTTTCTCCTGTTCCTGTTCTTCCATTGGCTTTTCATCGAGGAGAAGCATTTCGGCTGGCACCGGGTCGAGCCGTTCTTCCTCCGGCAGGGGGCGTGGTTCTATGCGACGATCTCGCTTCTGCTCACGGTCATCGTGTGGTTCGCCCTCAAGGAAAGTCCGATGCTCGGGTTCGGTGCGGTCGTCGGTTCGACGGCATTCTTCATCACGCACGGGTTTCGTCAGCATGCCGAGACGATGGAAAAGCGGCTCGCCGGAAAAGATTCCGGATTGTCCGATATCAGCAAGATTCTATATCTCGAGGCGATCGACCTTTCATTCTCGATCGACGGGGTGCTCGGCGCGTTCGCGTTCACGCTTTCGGTGCCGCTCATCCTCCTCGGAAACGGTATTGGCGCGGTCGTCATACGACAGCTTACCGTCGCAAACATCGACCGGATCAAGAGATACCTCTACCTCAAGAACGGAGCGATGTATTCGATCGCCATCCTCGGGTGCGTCATGGTCGGGCACGCGTTCGGTGTCCATATCCCGGAGTGGTTCGCGCCGCTCTCGACCATGATCATCATCGGTTATTTCTTCCGGCGATCGCTCCGGGTCGCTCCCGATGCCGATCTCGTCCCGATCCGTGCCTGATATGAACATCACCCCTATGGACGACATCCGACTGCAGTCCGATCCGGAAGTCCGGAACATCATTGAGAATGAAGAGCGACGACAATCCGAGGGGCTCGAGATGATCGCGTCCGAGAATACCGTTTCTGAGGCGGTGCTTGCCGCGCTCGGGTCAGTTCTGACGAACAAATATGCCGAAGGGTATCCGGGGCGGCGATATTATGGCGGGCAGGAGTGGACGGACGCGATCGAGACGCTCGCGATCGACCGGGCAAAGCAGCTCTTCGGTGCGGAGCATGCGAATGTCCAGCCGCATTCGGGAGCCCAGGCGAATCTCGCCGCATATATGGCGGTCCTCAACCCCGGCGATACGGTGCTCGGGATGGATCTCTCGCACGGGGGACACCTGACGCACGGACACCCGGTGACACTTCCGGCGAAGATCTATCGGTTCGTCCGCTACAAGACGGAATCGGACGGCTCTATCGATTACGAGAAGCTTTCCGCGCTCGCGGAAACCGAGAAGCCGAAGCTGATGCTCGCCGGGTTTTCCTCGTACACGAGGAACATCGACTACGAAAAGTTCGCCAGTATCGCAAAAAAGGTCGGTGCGGTCTCGATGATGGACATGGCACATATCGCCGGACTCGTCGCCGGACGCACGCTTCCGAGCCCCGTGCCGCATTTCGATATCGTCACAGCGACCACGCACAAGACGCTTCGGGGTCCGCGCGGGGGACTGATTCTTTGCAAGGAGGTGTTTGCCGAGAAAATAGACAAGGCGGTATTCCCCGGAACGCAAGGGGGGGCGCACATGCATACGATCGCGGCCAAGGCGGTCGCCTTCGGCGAGGCGCTCCGTCCGGATTTTGTGGTATATGCGGAGCAGATACTGACAAACGCGAAAACGCTTGAGCGGATATTTTTGGAGAAGGGCGCGAAGCTCATCTTCGGCGGGACCGACAATCATATGATCCTCATCGACACGGTCGCATCGTACGGTATCTCGGGAAAGGAAGCACAGGAGCGCCTCGACCGGATCGGTATTTCCACGAACAAGAACGTCATCCCGGACGACCGCCAGGGTCCGATGGACCCGTCGGGGCTCCGTATCGGCGTTCCCGCCGCGACGACGCGCGGGATGAAGGAAGGGGAGATGGAGCGCATCGCCTTGTGGATCGATTCGGCATTGCGTTCGCATGACGATGAAGCGGCTCTGGAAGATATCAGGAAAGAAGTGAGGGCATTATGCGCGGAATTTCCTATCCATGCATAACCGGCACTACCATGAATATCATCAGGACGGACATCGAAGGACTGCTTATCATAGAACCGCAGGTATTTCCGGATGAGCGGGGTCTCTTTGTGGAGACGTACAACCGGGACCGGTACGCGGAGGCGGGCGTTCCGGAAACGTTCGTGCAGGGCAATCTTTCGGTCTCGAAGAAATGGGTACTCCGCGGACTTCACTGTCAGGCACCGCCATTCGCGCAAGGAAAGCTGGTGCAAGTCCTCTCCGGGAGGGTGTTTGATGTCGCGGTCGATATCCGTGAGGGGTCGCCCACTTTCGGGAAATATGTTTCCGTCGAACTTTCTTCGGAAAATCGTCGACAGTTTTGGATCCCTGCCGGATTCGCACACGGATTCCTCGCGCTTGACGACGACACGATCTTCCAGTACAAATGCACGAACGTCTATTCCAAGGATCACGACCGCGGTATCCGGTACGACGATCCTTCGCTTTCGATTTCCTGGCCGGAAGGACCCTTCATCGTCTCCGAGAAGGACCGGAATCATCCATCGCTTGCGGAAATGGAGGTGATATTCCGGCACAAAGGCGGTTCAGTCGGAAGTCATCGTTGATTCTGAGAAAAGACCGGTGCGCGGTGTTTTATGAAAACGATATGTCGTATAGGAATGTGCTCATCCTCGGGGCGAAGGGGATGCTCGGGCAGGAGCTCGCGCGGGTATACCGGGATGACGAGGGATACGATGTGACCGCATGGGATGTCGAGGATATCGATGTCACGGACTTCGCGTCTGCCGAGGAGAAGATCCGCGCCGTCGTGCCGTCGCTCATCATAAATGCCGTGGCATACAATGCGGTCGACGCGTGCGAGGAGGACGAGGAGGAATATCGCAAGGCGACGGCGCTCAATGCGGATGTTCCGGAGTTCCTCGCGCGGATCGCGAAGGATATGGACGCGACGCTTATCCACTACTCGACCGACTACGTGTTCGACGGGGAGAACGGGGACGGGTACGCGGAAGATGCCGAGCCGAATCCGATTTCGAAATATGGGACGAGCAAGCGCGAGGGAGAGAAACGGGTGATCGCGGAGGACGGGAAATACTACGTGATTCGTCTCTCGAAGCTGTTCGGAAGGCCGGCGACCTCGGCTGCGGCCAAGAAGAGCTTTTTCGAGAAGATGTTCGAAGCCGCGAAGGGGAAAACCGAAGTGGTGGCGGTCGACGACGAGAAGAGCTGTTTCACCTACGCGCCGGATCTCGCGCTTGGAAGCAAGGTACTCGAACAGGATGGGCGACCGTACGGTATCTATCACCTGGTAAACGAGGGAGCTGTGACCTGGTATGAGGCGGCACGGGAGCTGTTCCGGATCGCAGGTACGGACATCATCGTGAAGCCCGTGTCCGCCGATGCCTTTCCGAGACCGGCAAAGCGTCCGCATACCTCCGCGCTCCGTAACACGAAATTCATCGAATTCCGTCCGTACACCGAAGCGCTCCGGGAATTTCTGGAAAGCAGATAATACGTGAATCCTTTTCTTATGAAAGGCATCATCCTTGCGGGCGGGACCGGGACACGGCTCCTTCCGCTCACATCCGTTCTCTCGAAACAACTCCTTCCGGTCTATGACCGGCCGATGATCTTCTATCCGCTCAACACGCTCATCGCGGCGGGTATCCGGGATATTCTCCTCATCGTGGCGCCGGAGTACTCGGGGGCGTTCCTCAATCTTCTTGGTTCCATGTTCCGCAAGCACGGCGTGAACCTTTCGTTCGTGGTGCAGAAGGAACCGCGCGGACTCGCCGACGCGTACCTCCTCGCGGAGGACTTCCTCGACGGCGGACCGTCGGCACTCATCCTGGGCGATAACATCTTCGAGGACGATTTCACCGAGGCGATCCGGACGTTCCGGAAAGGCGGGCGGATTTTCGCGAAGCGCGTTTCCGACCCGGAGCGGTTCGGCGTGGTGGAATTCGATGAAAAGACGGGGAAGGCGGTCTCGATTGAAGAGAAACCGGAGAGGCCGAGAAGCGCGTACGCCATCCCGGGACTCTATCTTTTCGACGGTCGGGCGACGGAAGTCGCGAAGCGGTTGGTTCCCTCCGAGCGGGGCGAACTCGAAATCGTCGATATTCACCGTGCCTATCTCGCGTGGGACGAGCTCGACGTGCGCGTGCTCGAGGGCGCGTACTTCGATACCGGGACGCATGATTCGCTTCTCGAGGCGAGCCTCTATGTGAAGGAAAAGCATTTCAAGGATCGGTTCGATCCGCTCGTGAACGAGGCGATCGCGGATTTCAACGCGGAATACAAGCGTCTCGTCTCGCTTCGGAAATAACAGCTGAAGCGAAAAAGTCAGTAGGAGCTCGCAGTGATAAGTGTGTATCGTCCGGGCGGAGGTTCCGCACCGGACTTCCCTTCCCGGGGTCGGGATTTTTCTGGTGAAAAATCCCTTATAAATCCGCCGGTCGCGGATTGGAAACCCCGGAAAAGAAAGATCCGGCGCGGAACCTCGTGAGAAAAGAAAAAAACCGCAGCTCGTAGTTACGAGGCTGCGGGGTTTGTGGTGGGTTCGGCTGGATCAGGGAAAGAGCAGCTTGACGCCGATGCCGAAAACCATGAAAGAAATCGCGACGATATCGAATCGAATCTCTTTGAGGAGAGCCGTTCGGTCGTCGGCATCCTTCGTTTTGAACGCCATCGCTGAGAATATAAACGATGCGACTCCGACCACGAAAGATGTGTAACTGATGATTTGCAGCAGATGCATGTCTTTCTCTGTACTCTTCTTCCCGAGAGCAGTGGGTCGGCGCCGCCGATAAAAAAAAGGGGGGGGATCGGATGAGCCGGGATTCAGTTTTAAAAAAACACGAAACTGGCCACATAGTATACACCTTTTTTATGATATTGTCAAGTGTCCGAGAGAGGTGATTCCTGGTAGAATGTAAGCATATATGACTCGTAATAGGCGACGGTTATGACTCAGGAATTGGGACGGAAGGTGAAGAAGGCGATTTTTCCGGTGGCGGGGTTCGGGACGCGGTTTCTGCCGGCGACCAAGGCACAGCCCAAGGAGATGCTCCCGGTCGTGGACAAGCCGGTCGTGCAGTACCTGGTCG
>CAYRYX010000019.1:0-13882 GCA_964428755.1 uncultured Bdellovibrionales bacterium
GCGCCACACTGTCACTGTGGAGGTCGAGGGTCCGAGTCCCTTCGTCCCCGCCAAGCAGGACAAGCAGTCTCGAAAGAGGCTGCTTTTCCTTTTGTAGAGCGTGCGGAAGCTGGTTCGAAGGTGGCTTTTTCGGGCATGAGCGAGGCCACGTCTTCGGCGAGCCACGAGAAGGGCGCGTTGAGGTTGAAATAAGCGATTTTCCGGTCGTTCAGTCCGAAGTTCGAAGATATGAGCGAGGCGACCTCCTTTTTGATGGTCTCGTCGCCTTGATTGAAGAGTTCGTGAGCTAGTTTGGTAAACTGTGCAATCGTCCTGATGTCCGAGATAGCGTCCCCGGTTTCCTTGCCGAAGTTCCGAAGCTTCTCTTCGATGTCCGCCTCTTCGCCTATGGATTCCGAATACTTCCGGTCGTAAATCTCTTTCGGGATGGCGTTGTCGATGAATTTCTCAATGAGGGATTCCCGGCGCTTCTTGATCTCCGCAAGGGAGGCTTCGAGCTCCGCTTTCCGTTCCGCCGCCTCTCCGTTCCTTCGGTCGTATTTTTCCTTTGCCGCGTCGATGATGAGACCGATGGTTTCATCATCGAAATTGATGCGTTCGAGCTCTTTTCCTACTTTACCGATCAAAGCCTCCTCGCGGATATATTTCTGTGAGCAGTGCGTCGTCCCGCGCGATTTCGTGCATCGGTAGTACGTGTGGCCTTTCTTGATTTCGGCGGTGATCTTGAGGCCGCACTCGCCGCATACCGCTAAGCCGCGAAAGAGGAACTGGCGTACCGTTTCCCGCTTCATGTATCGATCCGGGTGAAGCCGTTCCTGCGCTTCGTCGAAGAGCTGTTTCGATATGATGGGATCGTGCACGCCTTTGTAGGTTTTCCCGTTCCACTCGAAGAGCCCGCAGTAGAGGGGATTGGAGAGAATGCGATACATGCGCGACCGATAGAGCTTCTTTCCCGATTTCGATCGGAGCCCGTCTTCGTAGAGCTTGTTGGTGATTCGGAGCGCGGACCACTGCTTCGTCGCGTAAAGCTCGAACGCTTCCCGGATGTAGGGGGCGATTGCCGGATCGATCTTGATGAGCTTCGTTTTCGGTTCGATGAGATAGCCGATCGGACGGCAGCCCGGATATTCTCCGCGCCGCACCTTCTCCGCAAGCCCCCGCTTCACGTTCTTGCTCAAGTCGCGGATGTACTGGTTCGCCATCGAAAACTCGATGCTCGCGATGACCACATTGTCGTCGGGATTGTATTCACGGTCGAAGGTGTGGATCTGCTTGATGGTCTCGTTTTGGAGCATCCACTTGATCATCCCTTCGTCGACCGGATTGCGCGCAAGCCGGTCGATTTTCCAACAGAGGATTCCGTCGGCTTTTCCGGATCGGATGAACTCGAGCATTTCGGCGAATATCGGCCGACCCGGATTCTTCGCCGATTTCGATTCCTGGAAAACCTTCACGACCTGCAGGTTGTCGCGGCGCGCGATCTCCTGCATCTCGATGATCTGCGACTGGATCGAGAGGCTTTGGCGGTCTTCGCTCTCCGTGGATTTTCTCGCGTAAATGATGTATCTCATATCATCCCGTTCTTGAAATAATCAAGGATCAGGATGAGCGCGATAAGTGCGAAGTAGAAAAAGAGTTCGCCGGGCGTCATCGCCCAGAGCGGTTTCGCTCCCTTGTATTTGAAATTGCGATTGAACGGGTGCATATCGCGCACAACAAAAGGACGACCTCGCCTTGGACACAATTTCCTTTCGGAAGCTGTAGCGAAAGTCGTCCTTTCACTGGAACAACTAAAAAAATAGTTGCTCCGCTTCCGAAACATTGAAATTGTGTCCGTCATTATCATAGCAACAATCAGCCAAAAATCAAACATCCCTACCTCTTCACCGCCCGCCTCGCTTCCGCTCGTCTCTCGCTTCGCTCGACCCCGCCCTTGGCGGGGCGCGGGCTTGGCGCGTGCCGAGAGAAACGCCCCTACCATCTCAAACGCCCAACACCTCAAACGTCCCAAAATGCGGTCAGGGCTCGACCATGGTTTCAGCCGCTTCATCCGTCCGTTCCTCGCCCTGTCTCATTCCGATTGCGCGCGCAAGGAAGGACGACTCATTTTCTTCCGCTCCCGAGGGGACGGGTCTATCAGGGTGGATACCCCCCCGGCCACCCTTCCCTGATAGCCGTCCCCGAAGCCGCACTGCCGGGGTCGGGACACGGAGACGCATGACACTCTTTCGGATCCGTTTCCGTCCGGACAGGGAGAGCGGGGGAGCTGCGGCACACCCGCCCTTCGGAGACTTGGACGGGCGACCCGCGCTCCCTTCGATCCGCTCTCCTCCCTGTCCGCCCGGCTCCGGACCCCGAAAGGAGTGTCGCGTCCCGCAAGTCCCTATGTCGCATGTAGTGTCCATTATGCGACCCCCTTCGAGGACTCGGGGTCGCGCCTCCCTGCTGGCTTTGCCATCGGGAGCCGCTTCGCATAATCGGGCACTAATGACGACATTCCCCGGACAGGCGGCGGCGGGAGCGGTTTCGCGTCGTCCTGCTTTCCGGATATGCGCGCGCCCCGATTCCGACGATTCCTCTTTCGTGCGGGCTCGTTCTCGTTTCCCGTTCTGCTCCGTCCCTGCCTCGCCCGCTCAAGATTCGGATTGCCGTCCGCGGCAAGGCTCGGTCGCGGCGGCGATCTTCCGGCGGGATTACCCGCCTACCGCCTCCATCCGCTCCTCGCGCGCGGCTTCCCCGCGCCCGCGGGCCCGTTCCCGCCAAAGGTGGGATTCCGCCGGCTCTGAACGGATTCGGGTCTGCTCGTTTCGGTCTTTCGGGACGCTCGGTCGCCCTGTCGGGCTTCCCTTTGCGGTTCGCCATCGAAGGTGAGAGCCTCGACAGCCCCGAAGCTTTCATTGGGGGCAAGCCCCCGCCCTTGGTCCGGCGCGCGGACGCGCCGTCCTGGATCAGTCGGGCACCCCCATCGCCCCCCGACCCCCTCCGGGGGAGAGGTGCGCGACCTCGCCATGGCGTCGCCCCACGCGCGCGCCGCGGCCGATTCCTTGCGTTTTCGGAACCTGTATGGGGATTCATCTGTCGCGATTCGTCTTCGCGCTTCCTGCGTGATTTCTCATCGTTCCTGTCGTGCGACAACGATTCTGACGTTCCGCATTTTCCGATTTTTTCGATAGATTGTTCGGTTTCGGGAAAATGATTTTCAGGCATTTCTTTTTGTTCAATTTTTTTTATCAGCCTTGTTCTTATTGGTATCCATCCGTTGCGCTTGTGGTCGGTTCAGTGCGTGCGCTTTGTGCGGTGTAATTGCTGAACATTCACCGTATGCGCTTCGGGAGAAAATACCGATTTCTTTTTCTCGATCCCTTATGCGCCCGTTCCACTACGACAAGTCCCAACCCCTCCAATTCCCGCACCGCCTTGATGGCGGTATTTTTCGCGCAGTGCGCCTCGCGCGCGATTGTCTCATAGGAAGGAAAGCACGCCTCTTTTCCCTTGAAGGTACGCGCAGTCAATACCCAGTAGACGAGCAGCCCCATCCTACTGATGTTTTCGTCAAAAAGTATCACATTCGGAAGCCTTGAGTAGCCATTAGTCTTCCATCTCTCGGGGGTATTTCTGATATAACGCTTCATGCTTTTTTCTTTGTTGATTTCCATACTTCGTGTATTTAATTATTTATTGCATTTATGCCCCGTCTTCTTCCGCTGCGCTTTGTCATCTACGCGGCTGGCTTTTTGCTGCATCACCAGGGCAGCGAGATCGCCAAGCTTCGCCAACGTCTCGAGGTATCGCTCCGTCTCCTCAACGCTTACGGCGCGGCCGGATCTTCTTTCGAAAATCTTTTGCGCCCGGGCGATGAGCGCCGGTGAAAAGTTGCTGGTGTTATATTTGGACATGTATCCAGGGTGCACCAAAAAAACGTCGGGATTTCTCGCGACGTTTCTTGCGACACGAACCTTTATCTAAGCCATCGTATCTTTCGTTTTTTTGTCTTCTGCACGATCGCCTTTGCGTTGCTCGCTATGATGCTTTTTGGCGCATTCGTCATCGCATGTTCTCTTGTTGCCATGCGATCCGTAGGGGAGTTGTTTACGGCAAAGCGTATATTCGCAGAATCGTTCGAAGTGCCCTCGCTCGATATCAGTCAAAAGCTCGAGACAACAGAGGGCGATATGCCCATACACTCGATACCCCTTCATGCCTCGCCACCATTCCCTATCTCCAGGAAGAGAAAACGGCGTATCTTCATTGCCATCCGTTCCCCGCCCAGCGTCGAAATCTCTGATTTCTTTATAGGCTGGATCGTCCATCGAAACCCTGATTTCGATGACATTGTTCCGCACCTCTTCCAGAAGAAAGGCGCGGTCTTTCTGCGTTACATTTTTTACGTTCTGAATTATATCCGTAAGCCACAGTATCTTCCGGTAAAGATGGAGCCAGTTAATGGCGCGGACTCCGTTTGTTGGCGTCATTATTTCAAGGTACGGATCGTCTTCCAGATGATTTATTGTTTCTGGAAAATCTACGCCATGTAGGAAATCACAGAATCCATATTTCTTTATGAGATAGTCTGTCGCGTCCTCGGTCGAAAGTCCGATCGGTATTTTGAGGTACATCCGGTTCGGCCATCGTTCCGGGCCATCATCGAGAGCATAGAAACCCTCGCTATCGATATGGACGATTGTTATCTCCTGAACAGCTTCCTGTTTGAGAAATATATCCTGGTATTTCTTTAGAGTTTCCGAAAATTGTCGATTGTTTTTGAATCGCCTTCGTAGTTGCTTGATCGTATCTCCTCTGAAAAGCATCCCAGAGGCGGAGAGCTTGTACGGCTTCGCTTTTCCTGGTTCTGTTTTCCCGAAAGAATACTCGGTGTGCCAATTCAATTTTATCGCGCTTCTGCCAACGAATCGGAATTCGTTGCTTTGCACGAAAAATTCTATCGGTTTTCGTATACAGCGCGACATTTTCGCCTTCTTGAGCACTTATATATATAATGGTATCATAAATGCACCGGAAATCACTTTGTTTTGGCGTTTAATAGAGAAAACAGTTATGGCAAAGAGAGATTATTCCGAGCTTGAAAAAGAGGACTTGATTAAAATCGTCGAGAAGTTGGAATCCCGGAAGAAGTACGGGCTTATTTGGGATGAAGAGAGGACGAAGGAGCAGTTCGAGAAGGAGTCAGAAAACGCATTGCCGATTTTGAGGGAGGTGAAGGGGAAAGAGATTGCGACGGATCCGGCGAAGCCGACCAATATCCTGATCGAGGGTGATAATTATCATGCGCTCTCGGTTTTGAATTACACGCATGCCGGAAAAATCGATGTCATTTATATCGATCCTCCATACAACACGGGAAACAAGGATTTCAAATACAACGATGTTTGGATTGATAAGGAAGACACTTACCGTCATAGTAAGTGGCTCTCTTTCATGTATAAGCGGCTGAAGCTTGCAAAGCCTTTACTGAAAGAAGGCGGCGTCATTTTCATTTCGATCGATGATAATGAATTTGCGCAACTAAAACTGATTTGCAATGAGATTTTCGGTGAGCAAAACTTTGTGGGTACAGTAACGTGGGAAAAAAGGACCAAGGCTCAAAATACGGAGACTGCCAGAGAGATGTTTCAGTCTAAGACGGAGTATGTTTTGGTATACAAAAATGAAATTGATAAAATAAAATTCACTTTGGAAGTGAGTGGTGAAAAAATATATGACTTGCAGGATGATAGGGGCTTGTATCGTTTGAAACTTGTTGAAGAGATGTCGGCAAGCGGTATGCGCGGCCGGCCGACAATGATATTTCCAATAGAGGGGATATCACCAAGAGATGGCTATCAATGGAAAGTTGGCGCTGAACAAGTAAAAAATTATAAAGATAAGGATGACATAGAGGCGATAGATGGTCGAGTATATTTTAAAGTAAGGCCGCAGGATGAATCTCAGCAAAAATTCCTTCCTTTTTGGTCGCATTTCTTTGATAAGGATACCTACGGAACAGCAGAAACCGGCAAAGCAGAGCTCAAACGGTTGTTTGATGGGGACCATATGGGCTTTGAGACGGTTAAGCCGATTAATTTGATAAAGAAGCTGCTATTTCATGTAAACCGAGGGAAGAATGAGATAATTTTAGATTTTTTTTCCGGATCAGGGACAACTGGGCATGCGATATTAGATCTTAATGATAATGATAACGGGAACAGGTCGTTTATTTTGTGTACGAATAACGAGGAAGATATTTGTACTGATATTTGCTATCCGCGCATGCAAAAAGCAATAAAGGGTTACAGGACTCCGAAGGGAGAGAATGTGGATGGTCTTGGTGGGAATCTCAAATATTTCAAGACGGGGTTCGTGAAGAAAAGCGTCAATCGCGACGAGCTTAAGATCCGTGTCGCGCGGGAATGCACGGAAATGCTGTGCCTGCGCGAGGGGATATTCGATGAGTTGGCGAGCGGCGCCGACTATCGGATTTTCCGAAAGGGCGATCGTCTCATGGCAGTATACTATTCCATCGAGCGTGCCGCATTGAAAGATCTCAAGAGGGAGCTGGACAAGCTGGGCGGGGGGAAACTGCTCTACTGTTTCACTCTCGATCCACTTGGGTTGGATAAGGATGATTTTTCCGCGTGGACCGGCGTGCGGTTGGAGCCCATTCCACAGAAGATATTGGATGTCTACGAAGAAATCTATGAATATTGAACTCAAGGCCTACCAGGACCGTGCTGTCGACGAGCTGACCGATTCCGTGAGGCACCTTTTTGAGCGTCCCGGTGATGGCGAGGTGTGCGTTTTTCAGGCGCCGACAGGGAGTGGCAAGACCATCATGACCGCCAAATTCATTGAAAGTATCATCCGGGAACTTCCTGAGATGGATTTTTGTTTCGTTTGGATGAGTATCGGGAAGGGCGACCTTCATCTGCAGAGCAAACATAGTCTCGAGCGGATTTTCGACGGTTCGCCGCGCGTTTCCTTGGTTGAGGAGGAATTTAGTGGGGGTCGGGAGCGAATCGTACGAAACGAGGTCGTGGTTGCAAACTGGGAAAAACTGCGTTCCAAGGATGGAAAAACTGGTGAGTGGAAAAACCTGCTCATGAAGGACGGCGAGAAACTGAGCTTCCGCGACGTGCTGTCAAAGACGCGTGAACAGCGTCGAATCATTCTTATCATCGACGAGAGTCATATCGGCTCAACCACGGCGCGAACCAACGAGCTTCGCGAGGAAATCGCCGCTGACGTGGTTATCGAAATGAGTGCCACGCCGAGACTCAAGCCGAGCGCGGACGAGATTATCGACAGGTCTGCCGGGTATGTGAAAGTGAATGCCAAGGATGTCATCGAAGAGGGGATGATCAAGAAGGAGCTCATTATCAACGAAGGCCTCGGAAAGATTGTGGAGAGCGAGACGGACTCGCAGGAGGTCGTACTTGAGGCCGCGTACCGGAAGCGGCTTGAATTGAAAGAGGCATTTGGGAGTGGGGGTTCCTTGGTGAATCCGCTTGTCCTTATCCAGATTCCGATCGCCGAAGCAGGCGAGGAAAAGATTGCGGCCGTAAAAAGATTCTTGTCCGCGAAGGGTGCAACCGAAAAGAATCACAAACTTGCCATCTGGCTTTCGGAGCAGAAGTCAGAAACATTGGATTGGATTTCCGAGCCGGACAACGATATCGAATTCCTTATTTTCAAGCAGGCGATTGACACCGGCTGGGACTGCCCGCGCGCGCATATCCTGGTGAAGTTCCGTGAATCAAAAAGTGAGATTTTCGAGATTCAGACGGTCGGACGAATCCTTCGTATGCCGGAGCAAAAGCATTATGCCGACGAGGCGCTCAATACCGGATATATCTACACGAACGTGCAGAGTATCATGGTAAAGAAGGAAGAATACAATCCGAACATCATCAAGCACCTCAAAGCAGCTCGGATTTCGGAATATCAGCCGATCAAGCTGGTGTCATACTACAAAGCCCGTGTCGATTATGGGGACGTGACATCGAGCTTCACCGCGGTTTTTGGTCGGGTGGCGAATGAGCATTTCGGCATCGATGGGAGTCGGATGCTCTCTCCCCAATGTACCGAGCTGGTCGAGAAAGGCGGGGTGTCCTTGGATGTGAAACGGTATGAGCAGGAAATCATAGCCGATACCAAGCTTGAAGGGGAATCCTTCGATGAACTGGAAGGGAAAATCACTCCGGACGCGCTCGCTCGTCTGACCATCGCCGGGAACGACCTGCAGACGCTTTTTGAGCAGACCATCAAGAACAACCTCGGGACTTTTCGCGGCATGAAGCGATCCGTTCCAACCGTAAAGACCGCCATCTATAGCTGGTTCAGGAAGAGCCTCGGATCGGAGAATTGGCACGAAGAAATATTGTTGATCCAGAAGATTTTCGTACACAACGGAAATCGTGCCATTTTCGAACATATTGTTTCCAAGGCGATTGACGAATATAAATCCGTGAAGGATAAGGAAGTCCGCGAGAAAGTTGCGGCAAGTGAACGCTTCTATGATTTCGAATTGCCGGTCGAGCAGTTTTTCAATGAGCATACTGATGAACTGGTTCCGACGGTTACGAAGTACGCATATGACAAATGCTATCTGAATACGGGTCGGTCAGATCCGGAAAAACAATTTGAAAAATTCCTGGACGCGAACGCGGATCAGATTTCTTGGTGGTGGAAAAACGGTGAGAGCAAGCAGGACTATTTCGGCGTGCGATACGAATACGCGGGCAGCGTCAACACCTTTTACCCGGACTATATCATCCGACTTGGCGACGGCAGAATTGGAATTTTCGAGACGAAACACAAGACCGACAGGGAAGGTCAGACGACGACCAAGGCCAAAGCGGAGGCTCTCCAATCATGGATCACGTCGCAGAAGAGGGAGGATGTTTTTGGAGGTATCATCATCGAGCACAACGGTGGATGGCTTCTTAATAGCGGGAAGATTTACGCTTGGGACAAATGCGAAAAAGGGGATTGGAGCGAATGGGTCGATTTAGATCTGAAATAGTCGAGAATGTTATGAACGAAATCATCTACGTCCTCATCAACGAAGCGATGCCGGGATATGTGAAGATCGGTCGGACATCCAATCTCGAGCAGCGGATCCGGTCACTCGATACGACGAGCGTCCCGCTCCCATTCGAATGCTTCTATGCCTGCACCGTGAAAGATGCGCAGTTTGCGGAGCGGCAATTGCATGATGCATTTCTCGATCATCGCGTCCGCTCGAGCCGCGAGTTTTTCGAGATCTCGCCCGAACGTGCGGTCGCGGCGCTGAAACTTGCTGAGATAGAAAACATCACGCCACGAAAGGATTTCGTCGAAACTCCGGAAGATCAACAGGCATTGAATCAGGCGCGCAAGAAAAGATCGATTTTCAACTTCGCGATGGTCGATATCCCGGTCGGTGCCGAGCTTGTTTTCAGTCGCGACGAGAATATCAAAGCGAAGGTCGTGGACAATCGCTCGATCGAACTCAACGGAGAAATAGTAAGCCTCTCAAGCTCTGCTCAAAGGATTCTTGGTTATGCTTCGGGCGTCCAGGGCACCGCCTACTGGATGTACGAAGGCGAGCTTCTCGATGAACGGCGCAAACGAATTGAAGAAGACGCATAAAAAGGTTTGGCGTCCGCATTATATATCAAGGAAATTATTTTCGAAGTCTTATAACGTAAATTATGAAAAAAATTGATAATAAAGAATTGAAAGAAATAATCCAAAGCGGACATATCAATCTGCTTATTGGGTCTGGTTGTTCGCTTGATTATCTTTCAACCCTCAAGGACATTGAAGATCGAATGAACGTTGAAGAAACCAGGGAGCAAGCGCAAAAGGACTACTACAATTTGATTAAAAAATCTAAATCAGTTCTCAATGATTCGCTTGAAACTAATCCCATCGAGAAAGATAAATTGATAAAAACAAGACAAGACTACGATTCTTTTCTAGGGTTTTGGGCTAACACGATTTCAAGCCGGTCATTGCATATCGTAAATAAGCAGGTGAATATTTTCACCACAAATTTCGATATGTTTATGGAGGATTCTTGTGAACGATTGGATATCCCATACAATGACGGATTTAGTGGCCAAATAAATCCCAGTTTCAGTGTTGCAAACTTCAACAAAATTCAAAGATACAAAAGCTTGCAGTTTGATAACACATCAGATATTCCGCTTTTTAACATCGTCAAACTCCACGGATCAGTTTCTTGGCAGGAGAAAGGCGAGAAAATTGTTTATTCAAACGGAACTCATATTGCCGATGACCTTGGAGATAAAACAGGGAATAGCTTTAAGAAAGGATACGAAAAAATTGCTGTTATAAATCCAAATGCAGAAAAACACCTTGAAACTGTACTTGATACAAATTACGCCTCAATGCTGCGGAAGTTTACTTTGGAACTGGAAAAGGAAAACAGTGTTTTGATTCTCATTGGATTTTCTTTGGCGGACAAACACATCAAAAATCTCTTATACAGCGTGATGAAGTCTAATCCTACCTTAGTTGTTGTCTATTTTTCATATTCCCAATACGATGAAACGGCAGATAAATTTGGAGAAAAGAGAAATCCAAATTTGTATGTGATCTCTCCCGAGCCGCGGTTTTCTTTTCAGAAAGCTACCGACTATCTTTCCGAAGTTTTTGTAAATCATGATGTTCCCGAACAATATGAAAATGAAGAGCAAGTTTAATTTACAAGATCAACTCGTTAATGATTCCGTGTTTACAATCGGAAGCGTTTTTAGTGTTAAAGGAAAAGATATTGCTGTTAAGGTGAATAAAGACAAGAATCTTCCCCATTTGTTTTTCAAGGGAAGGACTATAAAAAATGTATCCGTAGGACTTTCCAACTATGTAAAAATCATCAAAGGTTTTACTGAAATTATTTGCAAGGTCGAGGGAGAATATCTCGAAGAAGATAGATATCAAACAAATAAGAAATACACGAACGAAAAGCAGAAAATAAGCCGTTTTCTCAATGTTTCAGTTTTCGGGTTTTATGATAATGATCAAAAATTCCAACATGGAATAAAAGAAATGCCACTCATCGGAAGCGAATGCAGGCTGCTTTCGAGAGAAGAATTTGAAACGCTCCACCAACTTTCTGATAAAAACGAACTTTCTGTACATCTTGGGTCTTTGATAGACGAGGAAACTCAAGGTATTTTTGTATCCGTCAAAAAACTGTTTGCTGGACATATCGGAATTTTTGGCAATACAGGTTCAGGAAAATCCAATACTCTTGCAAAAATGTATACTGGATTATTTAAGTTAGAATTGAGTGATGATTTCAAAACTAAATCCAAGTTTGTTTTTATAGACTTCAATGGAGAGTATTCAAAAGACAATAACGACGAAATTTTAACGAAAAATAAAATCGTTTATAAATTAAGAACAAAAGATAATACGGGCGCAAAATATCCTATACTTAAAACTGAAATCGAAAAACTGGAGCTTTTATCTATTTTGCTCGACGCAACAGAGAAAACTCAACAACCTTTTCTGCATCGTGCCATAGATAGGGATTGGTTTGATACGGATAATGCAAGTTATGCCAAGGAAATCCAAAACATCAACCAAAAACTGAAAGATATTTTGGTGATGAAAGATAAAAACTTCAATGTCCCATTTTTGAAGAAGTATGTTAAAGATTTCGAACAGCTTGGGTTCAAAATCGTAAACGACGGAAAGAATATTGATGACTTGAAGTATCACGGCAATGATAACTGTTCATTTTACTATAAAAATACAGGCGGCGAATCAAGATATGCAGATAAATACGAGAGCGAGTTTATTGGGATGCATGGATATTTTAATGTATCAATGAGCACAGTCCTAGGTGATCTTCAAAGAATTCAGTTTAAGATACTCGACCAATATTATTTTGAGATATTGAATGGATACGCAAACCAAGAGCATATAAGTCCGTTGATTGGAAGACTTAAAAAGCGATTTGATATGCTGAATAAAGTTTTTGATATTAAGGACTCTCCGACAGAAGAAATGAGTTCTAATATTCAAATTATTGATCTTAAAAATGTAAATCTAGAAATCAAGAAGGTTATACCGATGTTGATCTGCAAAACCAATTATGACGAACAAAAGAATAAGAGAGATTCTGACAAACAAAACTCATTGAATATAATAATCGATGAGGCGCACAACATCCTATCGGAAAATTCCAACAGGGAATCGGAGTCGTGGAAAGATTATCGATTGGAAACATTTGAAGAAATAATAAAAGAGGGTAGGAAATTTGGGGTCTTTCTTACAGTCGCAAGTCAAAGGCCTTCCGACATTTCACCGACTATCATTTCCCAACTACACAATTATTTCATTCACAGGCTGATGAATGAAAATGATTTGCGTGCTATAAACAAGGCTGTTAGCTATCTTGATAAATTGTCATTCGATTCAATCTCAAATCTTTCAACAGGTTGCTGTTTTATTGCTGGGCAAATGACGCAGTTCCCGTTGTCCGTAAAAGTCAGGTTACTTGATGATAATGAACGCCCACAGAGCGAAACTATAGACCTCGATAAATTATGGAAAAAATAAGAAATGGCGGTCGATTTGTTTCCAGTTTGTAAAATAACGTCGCGCATGCAAACTCCATCTTTATCAACAAAGGGAATGATCTCAGCGGCTGCAGCAACCGCTATACCAAAATTGGAAGCGGTTATTATGCCGCTTCTCGCGCAATATCCGCATTGGCAACTAGCGATGTATACGGCAATCGGGTCGTATGGTTTCCATATGGCATGCAAGCAGGAAAGCGTAAATGAGTTCGTCGAATGGCTTCGTTCACATCCGGAAGCTTTTCGAAAAGACATTGTCGAAAGCGAAGAATTCAGAGATGGCTTTGTTCTGGTGTTCCAGGATTATCTTAAGCTACGAACGCAGGAGAAAAGGGATGTCGCGAAACGCATATTTTTAGGGTTTACAGAAACTTCCGAGAAACAAGAATTCCCAATCGAACAATTGGACGACATTTTGCTAAAGATTTCAGCTCATTCACTCGAAACGCTCGCGTTCATTCGAAAAGAAATTCTCCCTCTGAAAACACGAGTCCTGCGAGAAAAGCTGAAAGAAAAAAATATCAAGGATTCGGACAAAAGCGAAGAGTGGTGGTTTGAAACTGATTGGAAGAGGGAGTCTGTGTCAAAGTTTATCCATAAGTGGTTATATGATACCTATAGCCCGGATGGAGAAACGGTGAAAGAAAAATATGGAGATACGCGCACCTGGGAGAAGGAGTTTCTTGCCGAGGTTTTTGAGACGCAGCAAGAAAAGAGCGACGACATATACGAAGCCATCGAAGACCTGACACACCTTGGCATATTGAAAATGCGCGTAACAGATGGCGGCATTGGATCCGGAGCTGGTGCCGAATATGACTTTACACAGCTTGGTTATCAATTTCTCGAATACGTTTCGTAACAAGAAATTTTTTTTGAATCCGATTATCGCGGAATAAAGAGAGAGGTTGATTTGTTTTTAGGGGACATGCTTTCTTAATTGCACTAAACAAAGAACACTATGACTTGGGCTATTCTGCTTGGTACACTCGTCGTAATCATTGTCGCCAACATACTTCTCCGAAAGCGCGGCGGGCTGCCCGACTATTCGCTCTATCAGAAAAAGAACCGGACGATGAACGAATCGGAACAGGCGTTGTATATAAACCTGCAAAAGATTCTTGGTGATCGATATATCATCCTTTCAAAGATCCGTATCGAGGACTTCGTGGAGGCAATCAAGGGGCATGGTCGCTATGGCGCGCGAGGAAGAATCAAATCGCGCCATGTGGACTTCCTCGTCTGTAATCGCGCTACGACTAAACCGATCTTGGCGATTGAGCTGGACG
>CAYRYX010000020.1:0-13799 GCA_964428755.1 uncultured Bdellovibrionales bacterium
TTAAGCACGAAACCATGCGTCGAAGAAGGCATCATCGTCCGAAACCGAAACCGCAAGTAGTCATCCGGTTCCGATCCAACGAGCAGATCACTGCTCCGACGGTTTTCCTTATCGGCGAAGACGGGACGCCGGTCGGCGAAATAGCGACCGTGGACGCCATAGCGCAGGCCCGCGCGAACGATCTCGACCTGATCGAGGTCTCCCCGCAGGCGAGTCCTCCGGTCTGCAAGATCCTCGAATACGGAAAGTTCCAGTACCAGCAGACGAAGAAGGAGCAGGCGTCGAAGAGCAACCAGAAAAAGATCGATATCAAAGGCGTACGACTCGGTCTCCGCACCGACACCCACGACCTCGCCTTCAAGAAGGAGCAGGCCGAGAAGTTCCTCAAGAAGGGTCACAAGGTGAAGATCGAAGTGCTCCTCCGGGGACGGGAAAAGGCGATGCCGGACCGAGCGAAGGTCACGCTCCACGAATTCCTCGCCACCCTCACGCTCCCCTACCGCGTGGAAGAGGAAATGAAGCGGTTCCAGAATGGGTTCAGTATCCTCATAATTCCTGAATAGTAAGCATATGAAGCAGAAGACCAAAAAATCGGTATCCAAGAAAGTGAAGGTCACCGGATCGGGGAAAATCACTCGCCGTGCCACGGGACAAAACCACTACAACTCCCGCGACAACGGCAACGCGACCCGCTCGAAGCGGCGCGACCGAGGTATCGCGGTACTGGCCGACGAGAACAACATCAAGAAAGGACTCCCGTACGCATAATCGGAAATGCAAAAGGAAAATATCAAAAATAAAAATTGAGGAGCGCCGCTTCGCGGCGCACGACCATTTTCCATTTTGAGATTTACATTTTTATCTAGAAACGTATGACCAGAGTGAAGCGCGGCGTGATGACCAAGAAACGCCACAACAATGTCCTGAAAGCCGCCAAGGGTTTCCGCTGGGGTCGAAGCAAGCTGTTCACGAAGGCGAAAGAAGCCGTCATGAAGGCCGGCGTCTATGCCTATCGCGACCGCCACAACAAGAAGCGCACGTTCCGGAGCCTCTGGATCGTCCGTCTCGGAAACGCGCTCCGTCTCTACGGGCTCAAATATCGGGATTTCATTCCGCTCCAGAAGGAAAAGAACATCGAACTCGACAGGAAAGTCCTTTCCGAACTCGCGATGAAGAACCCGGAGGCGTTCAAGACCTTCATCGAGAAGGTGAAGACGATGTAAAATCGGTATCTGGTATTAAGTATAAAAACTCCCCTTTCGGGGAGTTTTTATTTCGCCATAGGATAGGCTCACGATCCGGACTTCTTTCGGAATCTTATCCACAACACGCACATGACAGCAAACGACATGATACCGATCCCGTCGATACCGACATCGGAAAGCTTCCCCTCACGGAACGGAACGAACATCTGATGCGTCTCATCGAGAAACGCATAGAGAAAGGCAAGGGCGCCGGAGAGCCCGAGCAGCGATCCGGAGCGATCCTTCGGAAAAAAGGCGCGAAACGCGTTATAGGCGAGCATGGTCAGCACGAAGAATTCGAACACGTGCGCGCCTTTCCGCTCAAGATAGAGAGACAGCGGCATATCATACCGCACCGACGATCCCGGAAACGACGACATGACGAAGATGGCACCCATCCACGACATGAGGAGGAGGAGCGCCCACGGCTTCTCACGGAAGACACGGGATCGTTTCATGGGATTATTTCCTGATCTTTTCCCCAACCTGCTTAAGTAGCACGAAAAAAGCGAGGAACGGAAGCCAGATCCACAGCGTCGATTTCAGGAAATTGTCGAGAAATTGGTTCATGATAGGGAATGGAAAATGATTAGGAACATTTCACTCCTTCCTCTTTTTTGACTTCGCATCTTCATTTTTATTTTTGATCTTCTCGTTTTCAATTTCGTATATCACATCCTTTTTCTCCACCACCACCCGCCAACCGTGTTCCCCGGCGGCGGCAAGAAGTCCCTGATTTGGATTGAACGCTATCGGATATTCGACCAGCTCGAGAAACTTTATGTCGGACTCGGTATCACCGACACCGTAAGAATCCTTAAAATCGAGCCCTTGTTCGTATGCGTACTGTTTCACGATCGATCCCTTGTCCTTCGATGGCTCGAATGAGGCGACCCCGGTATAGACCCCATCCGCATCCTTCTCATAAACGCTCCCGTAAACGTAATCGAACCTGAGATATTTCTCATTATACTCCTCGACGACCTCGAGTGGCGACCCGGACACTGCGATGATGTGATACCCCTCTTTCCGGAACCGCCGGATGAGATCCTCAGCGAAGATATACGTCCGTTTCATATGGAACGGAACGACGATACGACTCGCCTCGCGTACGACATCTTCCGTACACCCGCGGATATGTTCGGAATACAGACCGACGATCGCGCGACGATAGTCCTCGTATGTCCCCTCGTGTTCGATCCAATTCGAATAGATTTCCGTCAGCTTCTTCCGGACGGAGACCGGAAAAGCCCCGAGCCACGAAAGCTCGTTTATGAGCTCGAAGTGGAGGTTTTTCCGGAATATCGTTCCGTCGATATCGAAGACGGCAAGCTTCTTCCTTTTCATAATACTTCGCTTTATTGACCCCTGTGAAATAATCCGCCAAACTTGACGGACTTTAAAAACTTCATGGATTTGTTTTCGCCTTCTTCAGGCGGAGGCTGAAATGCGATCCGACTCCCTGGATGCTTTCCACCGTGAGGTCTCCGCCCATTTTCCGGGCGATCTCACGCGCGATCCACAGCCCGAGCCCCGTCCCGGAAATCTTTTCGGTATCCGCATTCCTCACCCGGTAAAATTTCCCGAACAGGTGTTCCATGTCCTCGGCAGAGATACCGAGTCCCGTATCGGCTACGGTGACGATCACGTCATCTCCCTTCTCCGAAACCGAAAGTTCCACCCGCCCCTCCCTCGTATACTTCACCGCATTCGAAAGAAGATTCACGAGAATCTGCTTCATACGCTCCGGATCGGCGAAAACATGCTCCGACGGCAGATCCGTATCGACATAGGAGAACGCGAGACCCTTCTCTCCGGCAAGCACCGAAAAATCGTCGGCGATCGGCCGCAACGTCTCCCCGAGGTCGACATCCTTCATGTCGATCGGAAGCCGGTTCTGTTCGAGCCGCGACACGTTCAGAAGATCCTCGACAAGCGTCGAGAGACGTTCGAGCGTCGTATCCATATTGGAGACGTACTCCCGATCTTCTTCGCCCGACACGCGGTCCTTGAGAAGATCGAGATATCCCCGGAGGATGGTGATGGGACTCTTCAATTCATGGCTTGCCATGGAAACGAAATCATCCTTCATCTTATCTATCTCCTCCAATTCGGCCGCGCGGATCGCGTACCGGAAAAACCGGAGGTGATTCGCGAGTATGAGGAGCACGAAGAGAAGCGACACGATGGCGACGACATAAACTTTTCGCACTTCGGCGGCGATGAATGCGTCATTCTCCTCCAAAGACAGCTGGAAAAGCACGAGGCCGATCTTTTCCCCGGAACCGTTCCGAATCTGCTTGAGCACGTTCCAGAAGCGTTCCCCGCCGCTGTTGCTCAGGAATGCAACGCCCTCTTCCTGGCTCCAGGCGAGGTAATGGAACGGCTCACCCCATACCCGCTCCATATCTTCCGGATCCGTCGAAACGATCGTTCGGAAACCGTTTTCATCCGGCCTTCCGAATACGACGATATTCGAGACATCCGGATTCTCCTCGCGTATTCTCCGGATTTTCCCGGAAAGAGTATCCGGGTCGCGGAACAGATCCTCCGCAAACACCTCGAAAAGCCGTTCGGAAAGGAGCGCTTTGCCCTGGATAAGACTGTCGACACTCCTCTGGAATTTCCCCAGGGAATAATAGCTGTTCCAGAAAATCACCCCGACCACGACGACGATCAGGGACAACGAATAGAAGATGGACGGATTTTTCCTGACGAACGCAAGTCCTCTGAAAAAAACGGATGGGGCCGGCATGGGATTTTGAACGGTTACTTGTCAATTCGAGAACGCCCGATGACCGATGAAGTAGAACGCGCCAAGGAGAAACATGATCATGATCGCGATACCGAAGAAGACGAACTGTCCTCCGGCACGCTCGACCGGAGACTGGTTTCCGCGCACCTCGCTTTCCATATCGGAAACCGGAATCACGCTGATAGCCTCCGCAGTCTTCACGAACGGGATCGGGCCCGACTGCGCGGATATCCTCCCGGTCGCGTCGGTCACCGCCACATACACCTCATGGTTCCCGTCCTCAAGATCCCGATCGAGCTCATATGACCAGTTCCCGTCCGAATCGGTTTTCACCGTCACGACGATCGGATCGCTGTATACGTAGATCGTCAGGAACGAATTCGGCGTTCCTTTCCCGGAAATTTTCGTCGCGGCCCGTCCGTCATCGCGCGCGACCCGCTCCACCTTTTCGACACGGAGCCGCTTGTCTTCGACTGCCATCTTCGATATCCGCTTTTCCTTCGGGGACTCGAAGACGACCTTATCGCCGCGATCGCTCACGGCGGACTTCAACGGATTGAAGCCGTTCTTCACCTCGGCGCCATCCTGAAACCCATCCGAGTCGGAATCAGAACCGAACGGGTCCGAACCGATCCGGATTTCCTCGGCATCCGGCAAGCCGTCACCGTCGGAATCGCGGTCAGCCAGCGTGACTCCGGCCGACGGATCGGCGTTTCTTCTTTCCTGCTCCGGCGATAATATCGTCTTCGCGGCATCGGTTGAAGCGGATTCTCGGCGTATCCCGACCGACGATCGGATCTCATTTACGCCCGCCGCGGAAGAATCCGCTACGACAGTATCCGTCGACGAAACAGATGTATCCGTCGGGCGATCGTAGACCGGATAACTTATCTTGGGATCGGAGACGGATGCGACCGGCTCCGATACGGTGGAGTCCGCCGTCGATACCGGCTTCGGGAGCATGACGCCGGCCGAAGGAGACTGGATCGTCCTACCGAGCGAATCCTTCGCCCACACGGAATATTCGTATGCGGTTCCCTGAATCAACCCGGAATCCTCATATGAAAGCGCATCCGTAAAGGTCTTGATGGAGGTTCCGTTCCGATTGATCCAGTACACGACCACACCCGATGCGTTTCCCGGTCGTGTCCAATGCAATTTGACGGATGCCGATCCGGACACGACCGCCTGAAGGGACGGCGGAGTGAGCGACATAACCGCGACCGTCTCGGGGGAAACGGTGTTCACGGATGTTCCAGTCGACACGACGGTGCCATCTTTGACAGTCGTCAAAGATATCGATGTCGTATCGCCGAGCACCGCCCCCGGGCGCCCATCCATTGACACGGAGAGCATCCCGAGCGAAAAAAATGCCACCGAAAGAAACGAGAAGATGATCTTTATTTTCATAGCCCGCCGTTTTTATTTCCTTCCCCAAGTATACCGTTTCCACCGGAATCACGGAAGAGTTCCCGTGCGGTATCCCACGTCTCCGGCATACCGTGCTTCTCCCGAAGCCAGTACCACCATTCCACCCCCCAAAGATACACTTCCGGAAAGCCGACCCGCTTCGCGTATTCCACATTCTTCCTGAGAAGATCGGGGCTCATCGTCCGGAATTGCTCTTCTATCGGAACATCCGCGACCCAGCCGGACGCCCACGGTTCGGCCTGAAGCTCGATGACAACGAATCGTTCCTGACCGGAAAGAAGCTTGACGAACGTTTCCTTGAAACGGAAAAAATTCGGCCCGAGCGGATAGGTGAAGTATCCGAACCCCGGCTTGTATATCTTCCGATACATCGTCGTCCCGAATATATCCGCGCGTTTGGCAGCAGGAAGCCAGATCGACAGCTCCCCGGAATCGGTCAGCATGACCGGCCTCGACGGATCGGCTCTTTTCACGAGTGCGACCTCCTCATCGAGGAAACCGCTCCGGAGCGGAGGACACTCCCCGAAAAAGACGAGAAACGGCTCGTTCTCGACCTGCCACGTGACGATTTCCCCCCGCTCCATATACCGTTTCATGGTCCGATCAAGGAACCCGAGAAGCTCCGCCTCACGATATGTCTCGCTTCCCTTTTCTTTCACCCATCCGGGGATATGGCACTCCGGCCAACGGGGCACACGTTGACCCATGGACAGGATGACTTCCGCTCCGCGTTTCCCCGCCTCATCCAGCTGCCAGTCGATCGCGGAATAATCGTACATCCCCCGCTCGCTCTCCACGAGATCCCAATACACCGGGATCCGGAGTTTGCGGATGCCGAGATCGTCGAGCATCGCGACATACGTCTCCTTCCAATCAAGTCCGAGCGATTCGGCATACCGATAAGAGAAGGTCACGCCGAGACCTACGTCCTCCCGCGGCGCAGGCCCCGTCAGGTTGAAATATACGAACAAGCCGGCGATGACCAACAGTATCACCGACAGGAAGACTCCGATGATTTTCAGGAGAGGAATGATTCGCCACATACGAAAATAATTTCAAAGCTCAAATATCAAATGCCAAATCAATGCACGAATGATCAATTCTCAAATCCAGATACTCTTTCATTTGACATTTGTTATTTGGAATTTGATCTTTTCAAAGAAATCCTTTCAGGTTCCCGCTCGAGGCGGCAAGAAAGACGCCGAGCGAAAGAAGGACGATGCCGAATACCTTCTCGACGATTCCCGCCCGATCCAGCCTCTCACCGAAAATATGCGGATATCGGAAGGAAAGCGGAATGACAAGCAGGAACAAGAATGCGAATTGCGTCCCATTCAACCCCTGTATGAATGTGACCGGACCGAGCGACACCGCATAGGCGATAAGGAACGCTCCGGCGCCTCCGAACGCCTTGTTCAGAAAGAAATACGTCGCAGTTCCGAAATTGCGTTTCGTCGGTTTCGCATGGCGATCGCTCCCCGAGAATATCTGCTCCCGGAACAGCGGGAACAGAAGGAAACTCATGCCGGTCAGGAACATACCGAGCCGCGACCAAACGAAACCGCTCGAGAAATTCGAGATGGCATATGTTTCCTTCAGGACGATGAGCGACGCTGCCATAAGCGCACCGGCGACGAGCACATACCGCACAAACAGCGGGTCGCGCTTCGCTCCGCCATGCTTGGCAAGCGCGAAACTCCCGGCGATAAGGAGTCCGAGCGCCATCACATCCGTCACATGAAACGATTGCCCGGAGGAGATTCCGAGAAGAAGCGAGACAAGGAAAAGAAAACCAACCACCGAGACGCCGACCAAGGGCGCCGCACGCGACACCTCACTCCGCTTCACCGACTCATAGAACGCGACGAGCCCGAGAAGGAAAAGGAATCCGGAAAAAAACCCTAGGAACATCACTTTCGGAACCGCGAAAACGAATCCGAACGGAAGCAGGATGAGCGCGAAGAGCGAGACGAGCGACGTATAGAACGCATAGAGCGCCGGTGAGCCGATGCGACCTTCCGAGAGGAGGAATTTGTCGAAAAGCGCGGCGAGCGCGTTGAAGAGATAACCCGAGAGTGCGATGAGTATCCATGACATACCTCCATTCTATCCTACCGGAGCGAAAAGAAAAAGCACCCGAACATGACGGGCGCCTTTTCTCTTCGCGCTTTACGGTTTTTCGATTATGACCTCACGAGTTTGTCGTAGTAGAGACTCACATCGGCGATCCATTTCCGGACGCTCTCGGGACTGTGTCCGGCGCACGACGATCCGCATTTCCAGATGATCATATTTTCCGGATCGCTCGTATTCCTCATGGAGACGAGTTCGACGAGCCGATCTCCGACCATCCGCACCGCCTCTTCCGGATCGCCGAAACAACCATGCCCCATACCGATTCCGCGCGTTCCTGCACCCTTGTACCCCCAGTAGTTGAAACAGTCTTTCCCGGCGGCGTCGAGCGGTACATGCTCGCCCCAATCCGATTCCTTCTTCGCGATACCGACCAGAAGCGCGGCGATTTCCCGATCGTATGACGCCATGAAGGGCGCCATCGCCTCGATCGGATATCCGGAAACGAGCGAACGGATCTCCTCCTCGAGACCATACCGATCTCCGGAGACGAACACGCCCCGCCCGGAAACGATATCGGAACAATCCCGCATCGCATCCGTCCGATCCGTCGGACCAGAGGAATCTTCTCCGAACGATTCCCAAAGCTCCTGCTCGACCCGGAATAAGCAGAGCTCTTTCCGGCTATCCCTCGGAGCACGATCGTCTTCCGCGGAATCACTTGTTCCAATCGACTCCTGCGCGAATGCGAACATCGACAACAAAACGGAGAAAACGACCCCCGAAAGAAAAAGCGCCTGCCTGAGGCGTCCCGATGGAGACTTTTTTTCCGATTGTCTTTTGCGTTTATTCCCCTTTTCTTCCCCTGCGGCTGCACCGATTTCCTGCATAACGAGCAGTTAATCATTAGAGCCCTCCAGTCATCCCGTTTCTGTAAGGAACGTACTTCCCATTATATCGTTTTTTCGGCAAATCGTCAAAGTATTTCCATACAATTTTCCTTATTAAAGGGAAAAAGCGAGGATTTCCCTCGCCGTGAAAAACATCCTTCCGGAACCCGGGAGCCGGTCACTCCTTTCCCTCATCGTTGAGCTTCCGATAATAGAGATCGACGTCCGCGATCCATTTTTGCACGCTGTAAGAACTATGCCCCGCGCATGAGGATCCGCACTTCCAGAGAATGAGATCGGCCGGCGTATCGAGCTTATTCTTGATGATGAGTGTCTCGAGACGCTTTCCGACGGTATTCACGGCATCCTGTCGACTATTGAAACAGGTATGCCCGCCGGTTCCCATCATCTTCCGGATACCGCGGTACCCCCAATAATTGAAACAATCCTGTCCTTCGAGCACCGGAACACGCCTCCCCCAGTCACTCTCCTTCTTCGCGATCGCCACCAGGAACATCGCGACTGTCCGGTCTTTTTCGATGATGTAGGGAATCATATCCTCTATCGGATACCCCTTCACCAGTTTCCGCACGCGGTTTTCGAATTCTTTCGTGTCTGGATCCTCCGCGGCGAGCTCGGTAAGCAGCTCCTCCGTATCGAGCAATCCGCCCTTCCCGTCTTCCGCCCCCAGGACGGACTCCGACCCCGTCCGTTCGACGTAGACGATGCGCGCTTCCTCCGCTCCGACTCCCTGTCCGAAAGAACGTTCAAGCGAAAGCGCCGACACCATCCCGAGCGCCATCGCGCCGATAAGCGGCGCATACGCGAGCCGCCCGGAAGAGATACCGAACCGGAATCCGGAAAATCCGGCGGAAATATCCGCGCTGAAACTCCTGAAACTCTCCTCGACTGCGGCAAACGCCTCTTTGGAGGGCGCGACAATGGCAACCCGCGGACGCGACGCATCCGAAGACGGGACGAACCCCTTCTTTCGAAGGCTATCTACGACCTTCATGGAAGAAAGATGGAGTGGCCGCTCGCCGAGGATATCGATGGCCTGTGCCGGATAGAGATACCGATCATCCCGGAACGAAGCGACGGAAATCCTTTTCCCGCGGGAGAAGACGACGGAGCGGACCGAGTGAGTCGTCTCCGTACGGGACGAAACGCGAAGAAACGGCCCGTCAGAGCCGCGCGTCCCGACGATACCATCGATAGTATTCGATACCCGTTCCTTCAGGGGGAATGCCCTCGATTCCATAGGGGGTCTTTTTGTGTGTTTCTTTCTGAGAGCGAACTACATTCCTGCCGCTTTCTTGAAGAATCCGGTCACATCCGGCGTTCCGATGAAGCATTTCCCATCAGCGAAGAGAAACGGGACGCCGACACTCTTCTTGTCAAGACCGCAGACCTTCACCTTCGCATCCATCTCCCGGGCATTCGCCGTGTTGTGCCACACTTCCTTCTTCTCGAAACTCACCTTCTCCGCGATCTTGTTCTCCTCAAGGAATTCCGCGACATCCTTACAATGCGGACATTCTTCACCGTAGTAATAGACGATACCGGAAGCGACCGACGCTTCCCGTTCCGGAGACATAGTGGGCTCTCCCTGCGATGTCTTCCAGAAATACGCTCCTCCGAGCAAGGCGGCGACCACGACAATGATTCCGATAGTCTTCCCCATAAAAAAAGAAAATGGCTGATTACCCTCTCGACCTCAGTATATCATCTTTCCGGATCCGAAGGAAGCCGAAAAGAACGGCTGAAACAGCCACCATGATAAGGGAAAGCGCCTGTCCATGCGTCATCCAACCGAAGAAAAGCCCCGATCCGGCATCCGGCTCGCGAAAGAATTCGAGCACGAACCGCATAGACCCGTACAGAGATAAAAAGACGAGCGAGAGATACCCGTCCCGCATCCGCCGCTTCCCGATCATGAAGAAAACCAGAAAAAGAACCACCCCCTCGAAGAACGCCTCATAGAGTTGTGACGGATGACGCAACCCGGAGTTTGCCGGGAAATACATCCCCCATGGTCGTTCCGTCGCCCTCCCAACCAATTCAAGATTGAAGAAGTTCCCGATACGTCCGAAAAGAAGCGCTATCGGAGCCGCGGGAGCGATGAAATCCGTGAGCCGCCAGAAACCGATCTTTCTCGACCGCACGAACAGGAGGAGCCCGCACACGACCCCGATAAGCGCACCATGAAAACTCATCCCCCATATCCCCTTCCACTCTCCGGACGCGTCGAAGGGCGACACCAAGGATACAGGATGTAAAAGAAGTGACGGATCATAGAAAAGCGCGTACCCGAGTCTCCCGCCAAGAAGCGCGCCGACGAACACGACGGTCGCCAGATCGGGGAGCGTCTCTTTCCTCATTATCGGATTACCCTTCCGGATTCGATTCCGGAGAAACCGGAACGCGGCGAACCAGCCGAGCACGAAAAAGACCGCATACCACCGGAGCGAGAACGACCCGGCCGCAAAGGCGATCGGGTCGAGATTCATCGGTATGTTCTGCCACCAGGACATCATACCTTCCCGTTATCGTTGTATTCCTTGAGTTCGGCGGCGTATTCGGACATATAGATTCCCGCAAGCGCCATGAAAAGAGAGACGATAATCGGCCCGATGAGGAATCCGGAAATCCCGAAAAGCGCGATACCGCCCAAGGTAGCGAAGAAGACGAGGAGCGGATGCATCTCGGTGTCGCGACCGACGAGCTTCGGTCGGAGGATGTTGTCGATGACCGATATCACGCCGAGGCCGAAAGCGAGCAGGAAAACACCCTGCCAGACGCTCCCGGAGAGAAGCAGGATGATGCTCGTCGGAAGCCAGATGAGTCCGGCGCCCACCATCGGGATGAGCGACAGGATCGCCATGAATATTCCCCAGATGATCGGCGACGGAACACCGGCGATTGCAAAAGCGACCCCGCCCAGAGCTCCTTGGATGATACCGACGATAAGCGTCCCCTTGAGGGTCGCGCGGCTGATCGAGATGAATTTCTGAAACAGGAGTTTCTCATGCTCGTCACGCAGAGGAGAGATCCGCATGAGGTATCCGACCATCCGTCTCCCGTCGATGAGGAAATAGAAGAGCGAGAAGAAGAGCACGAAGAGCCACAAAACCATCCCCGCCACACTCTGATACGCGGCTCCGAGGATGCCGATCGCACCCTTTCCGATTTCCTGGAACGATCCGGACAACCGCTCCATTCCCTTCCCATCCCCGAACGCCGCTTCCAGAAACGGCAGTTTCGCGACAACGGCGCTCCCCTTCTCGAGGAGCCCGGAACTCTGTTCCGAGTGGTAAAAGGAATTCGCCTCGTTCACCGCGAGGCTCAGTACGATCGCAAGTGGAACGACGACGATGAGCGCGACCAGAACGCAGGTCAGAAAGGCCGCCCACCCGTCGCTCCCGCGGAACGCCGACCGCATCTTCTCGAACGGCTTCATGAAAAACACCGCGAGGATCGCCGCGACGAGCATCGCCGAAAGGAACGGCTGCAGTATGAGAAACACCCCGGCTCCGGCGATGAGGAGCAGCGCGAGAAAGAAATAGACATTGACCCGGGAGGCTGTCATACGAGTGATGATAGTATATTATGCGGACACTTTTCGCCTGATTTCCCCTTCACTCTAGCGGAAAAACAAGGAAAAAGCAAAGTCGGATGCTACCGGAGATCAGGAATTTCGTCTTTTGGGAATACGCGGAAGACTGGGGTCCCCGAAAGGATCTGCGCGTTCACGAAGATGGTCGGTTTTCCGTCGACCAGCTCCTTTTGGTGCGGCGGACGGACGGAAAGTTCGAGACCGTACTTCTGTCGGAACCAATCCTTGATACCGGCGCGGGTATTGTGCGATGCCGGAACGACAAAGGGCGAAAACTTCGTCTTATATGGCGAATAATACTTCCGATGATTTTCATGCAAAATCACGAACACCCGCGCATCCTTCCAATTGACCGAAGCTTTTCGACTTGAAGCTTTGGATATTTTTGTATCTTGTTTCTTGTCCCTTGTTTCTTGCATGCCTTTCTCCCTGAAATACACGCACCGCGACGAAAGCGGGCACGCCCCGCACTTCGGTCGCGCGGTACAGATTGCCGACCCGAAATCCATCATCGCTGCATTGAGAGTTTTCGCCCTCAAGGAAAACAGCGGCTCGATTTTTTCCTTCGGAATGTCGGCTTTTTTCGACCCGAATAAAAACCGCCCGACGACCCGACGGAGATTCGTATCCCACGCGATCGTATTCTTGCCATATGCGAAACTTGCGATCGCCGCCGCAGTGTACGGTCCCACTCCCGGCAATTTTTCAAGCTCTTCCGCATCTCTCGGAAACTTCCCGCCATACTCCGAAACGATAATCTGCGCCGCCCGGAGCATATTCTTGCCACGCGCATAGTACCCGAGCCCCTGATAGTACGGGAGAAATCCCTCCCACGAAGCCCGCGCAAGCGACTCGGCGCTCGGAAACCGCGAAAGAAATTTTTCATAATACGAGATCACCCGCCCGACCTGCGTCTGCTGGAGCATGATTTCCGACACCCATATCTCATAGGCACCGATTCCTTTCCGCCTCCACGGCAAATGTTCCCGCCCGGCTTTCCGATGGAAATCCGCGAGAATGCTCTCGAAAAATCCGATGCTTTTTTTTGACAGTTTCGCGCTCATGCCGTATGAAAGATATGGTTCTTCACATGGAAAGGAGTGACCGATGAAAAACGCATCAGTGGTTCTTATATACGAAAACGGAAACATTTCCGTCGAAGCGCCACATACGCTCGATCCACAATGGAAGGTGTTTTCCGTATATGGCGGGGAGATACCCAGGAATGATTTCAATCATATCCTTTCAGTACGGTCGGTCAAACGCCCCCCGAAAAGGCAGCAACGACATATTGGCGATACTCCCAGTACATACCCGGATCATTGTCCTTGAAATGTCCGCAGGCGGAGCTATCGTCAATTTCCGACTCGCAAAGGAGCCATGACCCGCCGCCCGATCAACCGATCGGGCGGTTTTTCATTCTAGGATCATCCCTCCTCCAAGGCAAACTTCCCCATCATAGAACACGGCGAATTGCCCGGGTGCGATGCCACGGTCGAAGCCGTCGAGTTTCACCTCAAGCTTCCCGTCGTCGAGAGACTTCACCTCGCATGGATACTCCTTCGGTCCGTGCCGGAGTTTCACGGAAAGATTCTTCCTATCGGGCGCTTCCCCGGAAATCCAATTCAACCCCGAAACAACGAACGAGTCCCGCGCCATCTCTTCGCTTCGCCACTCGTTCGATACGAAGACCACATTGTCCTCCATGCTTTTCGACGCGACATACCACGGTCCCCCGGAGAGTCCGAGCCCGCGCCGTTGTCCGATCGTGTGAAACCAGTACCCTCTGT
>CAYRYX010000021.1:0-13663 GCA_964428755.1 uncultured Bdellovibrionales bacterium
GCTGCTGCGTGATGAGCGAGTACGGCCCGATGGATCGCATATGGAGCTTATCCTCGACGAGATGGTTCAATTTCAGGATATACATGATGCCGACCGTCGATTCGTTGTCGAAATACTCCCCTGTCCTCCCGTTCATGAGACGGATCTTCCCGTTTTCCGGCAGACCGGCCTTCCTGAGCTCCTCCTTGATGATCGACTCCGGGATGCGGTCGAGGGTCGGCGTGGCCACGGTATATCCGAGTTTCGAAGCTGCCCACCCCATGTGCGTCTCGAGGATCTGACCGATGTTCATACGGGATGCGACGCCGAGAGGGTTCAGGATGATGTCGACCGGCGTTCCGTCCGGAAGGTACGGCATATCCTCAGCGGGGGCGATGTGAGAGATGACACCCTTGTTTCCGTGCCGCCCCGCGAGTTTGTCGCCGACGGAGAGCTTGCGGAGTTGCGCGACCGAAACCTGGATCTGCTCGAAAACGCCCATCGGAAGCTTGTCGCCCTTCTCCCGGGAAAATATCTTCACATCGACGACCTTGCCGCGCTCACCGTGCGGAAGATACAGCGACGAATCCTTCACGTCGCGTGATTTCTCCCCGAAGATGACGCGGAGAAGGCGCTCTTCCGCGGTCAGATCGCCCTCACCTTTCGGTGTGATCTTCCCGACCATGATATCCCCGGAAGATACTTCGGCGCCGATGCGGACGATTCCTCCCTCGTCGAGATTCTTCAGCCGATCCTCGCCGATGTTCGGAATGTCGCGGGTCACCACCTCCGGGCCGAGCTTCGTGTCGCGGACATCGATCGAGAAATCCTCGATATGTATGGAACTGTATCGTCCGTCACGGACGACGCGTTCCGACACGATGATCGCATCCTCATAATTGAAACCCTCCCACGGCACGAACGCGACGAGCATGTTCTGCCCGAGCGCGAGTTCGCCATGGTCGGTCGAGGATCCGTCCGCCAATACGTCGCCCTTCTTGACGGCTTGTCCCTTCTTGACGCGCGGTACCTGGTTCATGCTCGTGAAGGAGTTCGATTTCGCGAACGTAAGCAGCCGGTATTCGCGGTCGAACGTTTCCTTCTTCGATCCGGCAGGCGCCTTCTCGCGCACGACGACATGTCCGCCGTCGACGGCGATCACCTCGCCGTCGCGCGCAGCGACGACGACCTGGCCGGAATCCTTCGCGGCCTTGTCCTCGATACCGGTACCGACGATCGGCGCCTGCGGCACGACGCACGATACCGCCTGTCGCTGCATGTTCGAACCCATGAGCGCGCGGTTCGCGTCGTCATGTTCGAGAAACGGAATGAGCGAAGTCGCGACCGAGATGCACTGCTTCGCCGACACGTCGACATAGTCGAGTTCGGACGATTCGATCATTCCCGGATGCCCCTTGATACGGGCTTCGACCATGTCTTCCATGATATTTCGGTGCTCGTCGAGCTTTATCCCCGCATGGGCGATCGATTTCCGGTCCTCCACGATGGCGTTCACATATTCGATCTCGAGCGTGACGAACGGTTTCACGGAAATCGTCCCGCCATTCCTTTCCTTGGCGATCTTTTCGGCGGTCTTCTCGTCCGTGATCTTCTCTCCCGTCTTCGATCCGGCGACGGATTCGGCAAGGATGCGGTTCATGAGTTTCTCCTTCTCGGCAGGGACTTCCTTCGCGACCAGAAGATACGGGGTCTCAAGAAAGCCGTATTCGTTCACGCGCGCATAAGTCGCCAGATGCCCGACGAGTCCGATATTCGGTCCTTCCGGGGTCTGGACGGGACAGATGCGGCCGTAATGGCTGTGGTGCACGTCACGCACCTCGAACCCGGCACGTTCACGGGTGAGTCCTCCGGGACCCATCGCGGACAGACGCCGCTTATGCTCGAGCTCGGCGAGCGGGTTCACCTGGTCCATGAACTGGGAAAGTTGGGAGCTTGAGAAGAATTCCTTCACCGATGCGGCGACAGGACGCGGATTGACGAGCTGGCCCGGAACGACGATCGAAAGATCGCAGGTCGACATGCGATCCTTCACGTTCCGAACCATGCGATATATGCCGACACGGAGCTTGTTCTGGATGAGTTCGCCTACCGCTCGGACGCGACGGTTTCCGAGGTGGTCGATATCGTCCGGACGACCGTCCGGATCGTTCGAAAGACGGATCACTTCGCGGATGATCAGAAGGAGGTCGTCGACGTTCAGGATACGGTTCTCTTCGACATTCTCGCGATCCACCTCGAGTCGCTGGTTGAGCCGGTACCGTCCGACCGCACCGAAATCATATCGTTCGAAATTGAAGAACATTCCGTCGATCATCTGTTTCGCGTTCTCTTCCGTAGCGAGGTCGCCCGGGCGGAGACGCTTGTACACTTCGCGGTAGGCCTCACCGCGATTCGACGTCCCGTCCTTGCCGAGCGTCCCTTCGATATAACAGACATCGCCCGTATCGATGTCGGCGAAGGCTTCGCGGATCTTCTTGTCATCAAGACCGAACGCCTTGAGGAGCGTCGTGATCGGCAGCTTGCGCTTCCGATCGATCTTCACCGAAACGATTCCGTCGAGATCCGTTTCGATCTCGAGCCACGCCCCGCGGTTCGGGATGATTTTCGCGCCGAACAGTTTCTTTCCCTTGTCGAACGACATGGTAAAAAACACGCCCGGGGAGCGGATGAGCTGGGAAACGACGACGCGCTCGACACCGTTTATGATGAAGGTGCCACGCTCGGTCATGAGCGGGAAGTCTCCGAGATAGATCTCCTGTTCCTTCACTTCGCCGGTCTTCTTGAGGACGATGGTCGCCTTGGCGCGGAGCGGCGCCTCGTATGATATGTTTTTCGCCTTCGAGGTCTCCGGATCGTACTTCGGCTCATCGAGATAGTGATCCGAGAACGAGAGTTCGAGATCTTTCCCGGCGAAGTCGGTGATCGGGTTCACCTCGTCGAAGAGTTCCTTGAGTCCCTTCTCCCAGAACCATTCATAGGAATCCGTCTGCACCTCGATGAGATCCGGAAGGGAGACGAGCACCCGGTCGTTGAAGAACTTCCGTTTCGAGAGTGACGAGTGCGCGCTGAAATGCTCCTTGACCCGCAACGCTTCTTTCGCGTGAGACATACGAAAACGGCCGGTGGTCACTTCTTGCTTTCCGACTTTTCCGCTTCTGGCGGATCACCCGACGAAAAAACAAGCAGGCCCAACCGGTTTACGGCTTACTTATGAAATTGTGCTTCGCGTCGATACGCTCAACATGCTTTCCTCTGGTAAAGAAGAACACGAAATGGAAACTCCGCGCTTTGTCTGCGCGGTTCGTTTGTTTTGCCCAAGCCGTCGCCTGAGCCACCCGGGGAAAGTCCAAGATCTTGATAATCGAGTACACGGATAGTACCAAGGGAGCGTTTTTCTGTCAAGCCGCACCGGCTACAACTCCGCTGTATGGGTTTTCATCTCCATTTCATCCCCTGAAAGCGCCGCAACGACATATTGTGCCTGAGGACGATGGCTTCCATCATTCTCCGAAAACGATGGAATAGTCACGTAGCGTATGCCGTTTTTTATGTCTTCGCCGAAAAAATGGGTATGTCCGCCGAATACCGCAATCACTTTCCCGGAATCCTCGAGGATGGCCCTGACTTCTTCCTTGTTACGAAGGGATGCGTTTTCCGGTCTTTTTTCGAAATAGTACGATTTCTCCAGACCTTGCTCATGCATTGGAAAATGACAGTAGACGACAGCTCTCAAATCAGTCCGGTTCAAATCAGCGGAAAGCCATTTCAACTGCAATTCGTCGATCGCAAACGGCCCAAACATGACTGGTCTCGACTCGAGACGATTACCATCGAGCACGACATGGTGATATCCGCCTACATCGAACGAATAATATGACCTCGATTCTCCGACCATACCACACCATTCTTCCCGGGATATATTCCATGTGTCATGGTTACCCAGCACATGCCGGACGTGACCCGACTCGCCGAGAAGACTCATAGCCACAGCATAGCGATTCCTATCCTTATCCGCATTCTCGTCATGGATGAGATCGCCTAAATTGACCACTAGATCCACCCGATCCATTTCCGGTCGCACGATTTGCAGAAGTTCGTCGGCCCTGGAACCAAAGGAGTTCACATATTCCTCTCCCTTATGATTTGGATAGTTGGTATCCTCCCCATAATGAATATCGGTGATAAGGAGAATATTCATGTCTAACGGCTTATTGATTATTGCTTTTCACACCAAAGCGGTATGTTTCGGCGACGGTTTCGGCGATCTTGACGGAGGTGAAGTTGTCGGAAACATCCGTTTCTACGATGAAATCCGACACGTCGGTCGACTTGAATCCCCGTTCCTTTAGAATCCCATCGATCGACTCAAAGAGTCGCCGTCCCATGTCCCGCCCCTCTTCCCATTCGCGCAAAGTTTGCTCCGCCCCATCCTCGATCAATACAAGTCGGGATTTTTCCTCTTCGACGGTCAGTTTGAATATCCTCGTCATAACTTATTTCAGTTTTTTCCAATCGAAGTTCCACGGGTCGGTCTTGCGGCCGGGAGCGATGTCGTCGTGCCCGACGACGTATTTCACGCCGTGTTTCTGTTTCAGATAGGCGATCAGATCGTTCACCGCACCGTACTGCGCGGCCGTATATTCGTCGTCCTCGGCATTCAGGATCTCGACTCCGATGGAAAACCCGTTTACGTTCGTCCGACCGTCCGGCATCTTCGAATTCCCGGCGTGATACGCGATATCCTCGTCCTCCACGAGTCGAAGGACATTCCCCTTCCGATCGATCATGTAGTGCGGAACGACCTCGTAGCTCTTCCAGATGTCGATCACTTTATCCACCGAATACCGGTCACCGCCCTGGTTGTTATACGACGAATGCAGCACGACCGTGTCGATTTTCCGTCCGGAACTTTCGGCATATCCGAAGGAAACCAAGCGGTCTTTGACCGAAATCCCAGTTTCCTGTCTTTCTGTTTTTTGTTCCCCGCTCCCTGTTCCTTGCTCCATAGTTTCCGTTGCCTTCTGCTCAACAAGATTCTTCGCCTCCTTCGCTTTTTCCAACGTCTCCATCCCGACCGAGAGATGATTTTCGGCTGTTCCCTGCTCCCTGCTCCCTGCTCCCTGCTGACTGTTCCCCGTTCCCTGTTCTTCGGCTGCCGGATTCTCCACGCTCAAATGCGACCCCGAGGAGCCAAGAAAAAGATATCCCGCCCCGAGAGCCATGACCGCGACCGTGATGATGATACCAAGAAGTCCCATACCGATAAAATGGGGAATTTCGAATAGCGAATGAAGAATCCGGAAGAGATACGCTCCCATTATACACGAAACCCGCATTTCTGCGGGTTTCGTTCTTCTCGAAAAATTTCGTGTCTTACTTCCGGGATCCTTCTCCCGCCAAGGTGGAATCGGGATGACCGAGAAAAAACTATTTCTTCCCCTTCTTCTTGCTGCTTCCGGAGAGAAGCAGGGCTGCTGCCGCGCCGAGCGCCGCACCGATACCGGCCGCGATCGCCGTCGCCTTTTCCGGATTCCTTTTCATGAAATCCTCCGCTTTCTTCGTCGCCGCATTGATCGTCTTCTTCATCTTCGCCGCCTCCTTCTCGACAAGCGCCTTGCTCTTGTCGATTTCCTTCCCGACCTTCGCCTTCATTTCCGCGACCCCCTCCGCAAGCATATCCTTCGCCATACGTTTGTCCTTACATTTATTACGCTTCCTGCTACCGACCACAAGAATCATCCCTCCTTCGCATCCTCTCTCGCTTTCGCTTTCTTTACAGGGCGTACGTGCTTGAGTGCAGTTCGAGGCGCAAGTGAGGAGCGGAGCAAACCGTATGTGGCATACGGTGTCGAGCACCGGAGCTTGCAACGAAGAAATGCGCCAAGCGCGTACGCCCTACTTTTATTTTTTCCAAAATATGGAGAAGAGTATAGCCGAGCCGAAAACAAGGATACCGACCAGGATCTCGCCGAGCCCCGGCGCCCCATAGAGGAACGAAAGGAGTTTCGCGAATCCCGACAGAAGGAACCAGAGCCCGAATACCGCAAGTATCATCGCGAATGCCCGCCTCGCGATATTCGTCACGATATCGTTCAGTCCTTCCGACACGCTCCCAAGCAGACTCTCGACGAGCGACCGGACGCTTCCGAACACCGTATCGAAGATCCATCCGGCGTTCCACTCCCCGGCGCCCTTCTCCTTCTTCGTCTTGTTTCCCTCCGGGACGATCTCTATTTTCATATGTTTCTCTTTATATCCGCACACGGATCATAGCAGAAAATCCGTTCCCGCGAAAGACCACCCGTCATCGACTTATACGAAAAACTCCCCATGTCGGGGAGCATTATCTCTTGAGCGGGTAAGGGGAATCGAACCCCTCGCTTAACCTTGGGAAGGTCACGTATTACCACTATACTATACCCGCTTCGGCACGGGGATATTGTAGCACGAAAACATCCCCTGTAAAGTCTCCGGATGGCTTTTCAAAAGGACTCGCACATGATAGAGTGGCTTGGTAAAAAACGTTTCGAATACACATGGAATCATTTTTCACCCGCGGACGGGTCATCGCCCTCCTCTTGCTTGCGCTCCTGACGATATCGGGCTTTTTCCTCTTCTTTTACGCGAAGGAACACAAGGAGGAGTTCGCGGCAGGCGGATTCGCCCTCTTCGAAAAAGTCTCGCGACTCCTCCCGCTCGAGCCCGACACGAAACAGGAGATCGAAACGGTGAACGCGCTCGTCTCCCACTTCACCCAAAACGACGGGAAGACACACACGCTCCTCCTGCTCCTCCAGAACAACTATGAGCTCCGCCCGGGCGGAGGCTTCCTCGGGCAGTACGGCATCCTCAAGGTGCAGGACGGAAAGATCCTTTCGTTCACCTTCGAGGACGCGAACCTCCTCGATCAGCGCATCACGGCGAAAGTCACCCCACCGTGGCCGCTCACCCGGTACGCCCAGATCAAGAAGTGGAAATTCCGCGATTCGAATTTCAGCCCCGATTTCCCGACAAACGCCGCAAAGGCGGAATATTTCTACCGGCTCAGCGGCGGGCGGACGCAGTTCGACGGCGTCGTCGCGATAAACGCCGATGTACTCAACCACGTCATTGGTGTCGTCGGTCCGATCACGATTCCCGGATTCGGGACATACACAGCGGAAAACGCGGCTATCGATCTCGAGGAGGATGTCGAGCGCGCCTACCTCGGCGACGACGTCCCGGCCGAACTCAAGCAGAATCGCAAGAACGTCATGAAGACCCTGTCCGCCGAAATCGTGAAGCGGATCGGAAGCATCGGCGACATCCAGAAACTCGCGAATCTCGGTCTCGAGGAACTCCGTGACAAGAATGTCCAGCTCTTCTTCAAGGATGCGACGCTCCAGAAAAAAATCGCGAGTGTCCATTGGGACGGGACCGTATCGAAGGAGTGGAATAAGGACTATCTCATGGTCGTCGACGCGAACCTCGGCGCACTCAAGACCGACTATTACATAAGGCGATCTCTCGATTATACCGTCGATTTCACCGGCGAGACACCGAAGGCGACCGTACTTTACACCTACGACCACACGGCGACGCACGGCGATTGGCGCACGAGCGACTATCACACCTACACCCGTATCCTCGCGCCGTCCGGATCGAAATATATCGATCAAAGCCGGGTAAAGACCGGCGGCGTCTCGTCCCAGGAGACCGCCGAGTGGAACAAGATGGTCTTCGGCTACAAGGTCGACACCCTTATTGGCACGACGCTTCCGACCGGTATCAGCTACGAACTCCCATCGACCATCACGCCAGAGAATTACGAGCTCCTCATCCAGAAACAGTCGGGTACCGGAACCATCCCCGTCAAGGTGACGCTCAAGACGAAGGAAAAGGAATATGTCGAGACTTTCGAGCTCAAGAAGGATCTCCGAATCTCCATCAAGACGACCGAGGAGGAAAAAAAATAATCTCATACCTATGGAACAGGATCGACTCTACCGGATACGACACTCGCTCGCGCACATCCTCGCGATGGCGCTCAGGAAACGTGACTCGGAGGTGATGCTCGCGACCGGTCCCGTCACCGAAGACGGTTTCTTCTACGACGTGAAGTTCTCCGAGGGCGTTTCCGTCAGTCCGGACGACTTCCGGAAGATCGAAAGCGACATGCGCGGCATCATCGCCCGGAAACTCCCCTTCGCCCGCCGGATCGTCACGATCGACGAGGCGAAGACGCTCTTCTCAAAGAATCCGTTCAAGATGGAGATCATCGAAGGACTCGAGAAGAGCGGCGCCGAAATCACCGTCTACGAGACCGGGGATTTCACCGACCTCTGCGAGGGGCCGCATATGGACGACACAAGCGATATCGACCCGGGCTCCTTCGCGCTCAAAGGCGTCGCCGGCGCGTACTGGCACGGCGACGAGAAGAACGAGATGCTCGTCCGTATCTCGGGAGTCGCCTTCGCGTCGGCAGCCGACCTCGAGAAACATCTCATCATGATGGAGGAGGCGAAGAAACGCGATCACCGGAAACTCGGCCGCGAGCTCAACCTGTTCACGATCTCCCCGCTCGTCGGATCCGGCCTTCCGCTCATGCAGCCGAAAGGCATGATCATCCGTCAGGAAATAGAATCACTCCTCTGGAAACTCCACGACAAGAAGGGGTATTCCCGCGTCTGGACCCCTCATATCGCCAAAGAGGAGCTCTATATCACCTCCGGGCATGCGGCGAAATTCGGCGACGAGCTCTTCCGCGTGTCGGGCAAGGAGGAAAAGTTCATCATGAAACCGATGAACTGTCCGCATCACATGCAGATCTTCGCCGACAACCGGTTTTCCTATCGTGACCTTCCGGTCCGCTACTTCGAACCCGCCACGGTCTATCGGGACGAGAAGTCCGGACAACTCAGCGGACTCACCCGTGTCCGATCCATCACCCAGGACGACGGGCATCTCTTTTGCCGCACATCGCAGATCCAAGACGAAGTCTCGACCATCGTCGGCATCATCCGGGAGTTCTATACCCGGTTCGGCATGATGGACGGGTACTGGGTCTCGCTCTCCGTCCGCGGCGAAGACAGGGAGCAATACCTCGGAAGCGACGCGGTTTGGGACACAGCTGAGAAGGCCCTTGAAGAAGCCGCGAAGGAAAACGATCTCAACTACCGACGTATCGAAGGCGAAGCAGCCTTCTATGGGCCAAAACTCGACTTCATGTTCAAGGACGCCATCGGGCGTGTCTGGCAGCTCGCCACCATCCAATGCGATTTCAATCTTCCGGAGCGGTTCGACCTTTCCTTCACGAACGAGAAGGGCGAAGCCGAACGTCCGGTCGTCATCCACCGCGCCATCTCCGGATCGCTCGAACGGTTCATGGGCATCATGATCGAACACTATGCCGGTACCTTCCCGTTCTGGATCGCTCCCGTCCAGGTCAAAGTGATTCCGATCAGCGAGCATGAGGCCGACTACGCGAAGACCGTCTCGGACATGTTCCGGAAAGAAGGCTTCCGCGCCGAACTCGACGACTCGAACGAAACGCTCGGAAAAAAGATCCGGAATACGAAGACCGAAAAGGTCCCCTATTTCCTCGTCATCGGAAAAAACGAGGTCGCAAACGGAACCGTCACGCTCGAAAGTCGCGACCACGGAAAAATCGGCGAAAAAACTCCGGAAGGAATCATGGAACTTTTCCGGAAGGAATCAGCATGATCGGAATGAGAAAGGAAGGAACCAGGATATCGAAGAATCCACCTGTCAGGTGGATTCTTCATTTCTTGAAAAGATTGTCGGAGGCGATTTCCATGACGCCGATGATCGCATCGCGATCGTCCTCATTGGCGACACGATTCTCCCGTTCGAATCCGCACAGGACGCACCGGTGCAGTATCCGTTCCTCACCGCTCTTCACGGAATAGGAAACCGGTTCCATAAGCCCCCGGCACGCGGCCTGCCGATCCCCGGGGGAGATATCGACATGTCTGCTCCAAAGGCATTTCGGGCAATGGTTCGTATACCCATCCCCTTCGACCCGCCGTCCGCACCGGAGGCATTCGAACGACTCCCTGTTCCTGATGAACCCCATACCGATTGACATTTTTACGATACGGCACTATCATACCCCGAACGTTCTTTTCATGGAAGGATCACGCAATGTCCGACATACTCATACTTGTACTTGCCGCCTTCGACCGATACAACCAGCTTTCGGAGGACGACATCATCGCTTTGTCCGGATGCACGGAGCGATCTCTCGGAATGCTCGTCGCTGACGGCATCCTCATCCGTGATACCGAACGGAATCCCCGAACTTTCTACCGGCTCACCTTTTTCGGGACGCTCGCGGCGGCCGACGCGAAACGCCGGATGATCATGGAAAACCGGTCGAATGACACGGAAGCGATGATTTCAGCGAAAGGCACCGCCAGAAGAGGCTTGCCGATCCCCCCGACTCAGGAAACGACTGGAAAACACCTCATCAACGGCGGGCTGAGCCGCGCGGAAAGGATGCGGCGGCAGACACTCGCGGAAGATATCGCGAGGCTCCACCCGGATCTCGCGCTCCCGAAAACGCGACGGGGATGGAAACGATGAACGAAAAAGAGGCGACGCCAGAAGGCTTCGCCTCTTCTCTTTTCATCACGACCGGAATCCTATCTGATTCCCACGAGTTCCGTCTCGAAGACAAGCGTCGCGTTCGGCGGAATGACGCCGCCAGCTCCCCTGGAACCATATCCGAGCGAGGCCGGTATCGTCAGTTTCCGCTTCTCACCCACCTTCATATCAAGCAACCCCCGATCCCACCCGGCGATAACCATCCCCGCGCCAAGCTGGAAGTCGAAGGGTGCCCCACGATCGACACTCGAATCGAACTTCGTCCCGTCGAGCAGCGTCCCGGTGTAGTGAACGCTGATCGTGTCACCTTTCTTCGTCTTCCGATCCCCCTCCCCTTCCTTCACGACCTCTATTTTCAGATCTTCTTCCATATCGCTTTCCGGTTTCACCTGATTAGTCTTCGGCTGCTCCTGTTTCGGCTGCGTCACAACCTTTTCGGTCTCATCGCCCGGAAGCCGTATCTCCCCGACGCTTGATTTCCCCGTCTGCTTGGGAGCAACCGGCTCCTGTTCGAGGTTTTTCCAGAAATACCACGCCCCACCGAAAAACACGATGACCGCGAGGAATGCAAGTATCTTGTTCATGTTCCTGCAAAGACGGATTATATGAGCGGGTAACGGGAGTCGAACCCGTGTCCTCAGCTTGGAAGGCTGATATAATAGCCATTATACGATACCCGCAACATCAGTTAACAATAAACAGCAAACAGCCAACAGAGATGCTGCCTGTTACAGACCCACTGTTTTCTGTTAATTGTTAACTGCCTTCGCCGGCCCCGTCAGACCCGTGAACGGATCGATCTTGATCTCGGTTTCCGGGATACCCATGCCGAGCAGCATCGCCTTCATCGCGTCGGCAAATCCCGGGGCACCTATGACATAATAATGGGCAGACCGCCATTCTGGCAAGTATTTCCGTATCATATCGGCCGTGATATACCCACGCTCTTCGCCCGCCTCAGTCGGTGGATCTGTCGCATCCGACAACGTCCAGACATAATGGAAATCCGGGAGAATGGCCGCCTTCAGATCCTCATGGAACGCCGCATCCTTCAGTTCGCGATTGGAATAGAAAAGATAATACCCGCGACTATCCGCGCTCCGCGCGGCGCCACGGATCATCGCCCTGGCCGGAGCGATCCCGACTCCGCCGGCGAGCAGCGCGATGACTTTCCCGTCGTTTTCCGGAATCGTGCAGTGCCCGACGGCCTTGGTGCAGCCGACGGTATCACCCGGCTTGAGATCCCACATCGTCTTCTTGAATCCGGTGATACCTTCGCGCATGACAAAAGCGAGTTCATCCTCGTATGGCGCGGAAGCGATCGAGAACGATCGTACGCCGCCGCGTACGTCAGGACTCACGAGCCGCGAAGCGTCGAGCCGAAGCGCTACGTACTGCCCGGCCTGAAACGCGAAGTTCTCCGGCTTCGCGAAAATGAAGAGGCGCGTCCCGTCGGCGACCTCCTCGAACCGCTTCAGCGTGAGCGTGTATTCCATAGGATTTTCAGATTCTTCGTTGTATGGACTTTACAAACTTTATAGGCTTCTTTGTCGGGGTGCAGGGAATTGAACCCTGTCAACATGCTCCCAAAGCATGCGTACTACCGGTATACGACACCCCGAAATAACATCACTCGGAATCCCTGCCCGCCTTTGGCGGGGAACCGAGACTAAATCCCCTTCGGGGCCACGACAGTCCCCCGGACTGTCGGATGATGATACATCATCCCCAAATCACTCGTACTACCACTATACTATGCCCCGACGCCGCCATCGTCCAAAAACCACTCTACTACCCCACTATACCATTCCCAGAAAGCCTATCCCAGTCTACCGGTATCCGAGGAAAAAGCAATATCCCGCCACCATACGGAAAGCGGGATACAGCCCTATCTTTTTGTCTTGAGCACTGCTCGAAACATCCGATACCGATACTATTTCACCGCTTCCTTGAGCGCCTTCCCCGCAGTGAACTTCGGAACGGTCATGGCCGGGATGGTGATCTTGGCCTTGGTCTGCGGGTTGATGCCTTCACGAGCCGCGCGAGCGGATACGCGGAATGTCCCGAATCCGGTGAGCGTCACCTTGTTGCCCTTACGAAGCTCCGAGGTCACCTCATCGACGAAAGACTCCACGACCGCCTCGACATCCTTCTTCGAGAGATCGGTCTTCGCCATGATCGCATGGACGAGCGCGTCCTTGTTTACGTTCATCATTGTTTCCACCTGCCTTTCTAGGTTCCCGCTCCGACGGATGCCGGAGACGATATATCATTACCTCCAGATACCATTCTAACTTTTCGCTGAAAAAAAGCAAATTTTCAGATTCCAGTCAAGGGTCAGCGGGCGACCTCGATCGAACGCATCTCGCGGGTCACGACCACACGGATCTCCCCCGGATACTTCAGTTCCTCCTGGATGCGGGTCGCGATGTCCTTCGCGAGTTTCGCGGCGGAAAGATCGTCCGTCTTGTCCGGGTTCACGAACACACGTACTTCCCGACCGGCCTGGATCGCATAGGACTTCTCGACTTCCGGGAACGAATTGATGAGCGCTTCGAGTTCCTCCAGCCGCTTGATATACTTCTCCGCCGTTTCTTTCCGGGCGCCGGGACGACCGGCGGAAATCGCATCAGCCGCCGTGACGATATAGGATTCGAGCGAAGAATGCGGGTACTCGTCATGATGCGACTTCATCGCGTCGATGACCTCCTTCTGCACGCCGAACTTCTCGAGGATTCGGATACCGATATTCACATGCGTCCCTTCGATCTCATGATCGACCGCCTTGCCGATATCATGGAGCAGTGCCGCCTTCTTCGCGACGGCGACATTCCCTCCGAGCTCGGCCGCGAGCGCGCCGGCGACATAGGACATCTCGAGCGAATGAAGCAGCACGTTCTGCTTGTAGCTGTAGCGGAACCGGAGTCTCCCGAGGATATAGAGAAGTTTCGGATGAAGCCCGGCCACACCGGCTTCGAACGCGGCCGCCTCGCCGGCCTCCTTGATCCGCTGATCGACTTCCTTGCGCGCCTCCTCGACCGTCTCCTCGATGCGGGCC
>CAYRYX010000022.1:0-13632 GCA_964428755.1 uncultured Bdellovibrionales bacterium
GACCGACGATGTTCTCGTGGTCGCGCACCATCGCCTTCCACCACGCCTCACGGATGTTGCGCGCAAGCTCGACCCCGTACGGACCGAAATCGTACACCGCCGCGAATCCACCATAAATCTCCGAGGACGGAAAGATGAATCCCCGTCGCTTGCACAGGGAGACGATCTTGTCCATCAGCTCATTTTTCTGTTCCGCCATAGGAAAAAAGTTCATTATTTCCCTTCAACCCTACCTTTTTCCGGCTTGAAAGTCAAAGGTGCTGGACAAACGCACGATTCCGCGCTACACAGAAACCATTCCTTAACAACCCTGACAAGAAAGGAGCTCCTATGCTCTCAGACAGCATCTCCCTGATCATTTTAGCCGCACTGGCGTTCCTTCTCTACAAGGCGCTCAGGTCCGGAGGCAAACGTCCTTTTGCCGATCTGTCGGAGGCCGAAGCCGATCTCGTCTCGTGGCAAATGACGCACCAAGGCATCCACCCGGGCGATTATCCTTCGGGTAGACGGCTCGCGGAACGGTATCTGAACGTGCTGCTTGCCGCATCCGATACGGTTCCGACTCTGAAAAGCGACGTCGAACATCTCGGCAAAATCGAATACGCGGCGAGACTGACCGCCCCGAGACATTCCGAATCTTTTCACGCGGTAGCCTGAATACCGAACCGCCAAAACCGCGGAGACGGAAGAACGACTACACGTTCACGACCGTATCCGTCCGAACAACCACCGATAGGAGTCACATCATGATGTCGCGCCTGTTTATCTTTGTTGCTCAGTCAATCTGCATAGCACTCCTTGTCGCCGTTATCGCGTACGGCGGCCTCCCGTTTCTCCCGGCCGTCGAGCACCCGATAGCGTTCGGCCTGTTTCTCGTTTCACTGCCGTACTCCGTCGTCGCCTGGATATTCCGTCTCACCTCGAAAAATATCGCGCTCAAGGCGATATCCGACATTCTTCGGAACGAATCCGGCGGTCGGAGCTGTGCGCTGATCGCCAAAGGAAAGAACGACTGCGACCGCGCGCTCTTCTGGGACAGACTGGCGCCGATCGAAGGACTTTATCGCCTTGTGGCCGGAAATGTTCCGAAACCGATTTCGGTTCTCCGGCAGATGGTGAGCGAGCTGCAGATCCGGAACAAGTTCGAAGAAACATTGAACGCGTTGCGAAGCCATGATTACAGCGACCAAGAACGCGGAGAAAAGATATCGTGGGCTCTCGACGTACTCCCTACCCTTGAAAACATCCCCCTCGCGTCCCTGCGGACACTCTTCACATACATCCGCGAGCATCTCCAAACACGGAAGGAGTGGATCGCGAAACGGATGGAAGAGAAGGAGCAGGAAGCCTACACGCTCCTCGAAGCCGTCGTTGCATACGAGGAAAATGGGAGTCCTTTACCCCACGGACTCGATGACATGCTGTGGCGGGCGAACAGCGAAGCCGAAGAGATGCGGAGCGCACTTCACAAAACGCACCGGGCTCTGAAGCGGTCCCTGTCCAAAGCGGACAATATCCTGTTCTACTCCGAGGCCGACCTCAGATATGAGTCGCTCTCCGAGCTGACGGCGGCACTGAGAGACGCCATCCGATACTCGGCGTAAGACGCCCCCGACCATGAAACCGTGGTCGGGTTTTTTCTATCATTCGCCGCGAAGCGACTCCATGAGGCGCATATAGAACCGGAGATTGTGGAGCGAAGCGAGTCGCCCGGCAAGCGGGTCCCCGACCCGGAAGAGGTGACGAAGGTACCCTTTGGTATGATTCCGGCAAAGCTCGCAGTCGCAGTCCGGATCTACCGGCGTGAAGTCCTCCCTGAACTGCTCGTTATTGATATTGATCGTCTTGTAGAAGCTTTTGTCATTCTGAGACACAGCCGAAGAATCCCGGGATCCTTCGCTCTCGCTCAGGATGACAAACTGTCGCTCGTTTTGTGTTTTTGGATTTGGAATTCCCGATTGTTCGTTCCAAACGAACAATCGGCCATGACGACCCTCGCGAGTAGGAATCACGCAGTCGAACATGTCCCAACCGAGTTTCCAGCACCAGAGGATATCTTCCGGTGTCCCGATGCCGAGTGCGAACCGCGGCCGGTCCTCGGGGATAGCGGCGGCCGTTTCCCGGATGATTTCTTCGAGAAAGTTTCCGGCCGCGTCCACATGCCGTCCGCCGAACCCGTACCCGTCGAAACCGATCTCCGAAAGCGCGACGGCGCATTTCCTCCGTAATCCCACGATCGTCCCACCCTGCACGACGCCGAACAGAAGCGGTCGCGTCGTTTCATCAAGACCACGTACCGCGATCTGTCTTTCATATTCCGCCTTGCATCGTGCCGCCCAACGGATCGTCCGTTCCACCGATGCCGCCATCTCCTCCTCCGGCACATCGTTCGGCCGCGGATCGTCGAGACACACCATCATGTCGACACCGAGATCGAACTCTATCGCGATCGCACGCTCCGGCGTGAGCAGGTGTTTCGATCCATCAAGTACCGAGCGGAATTCCGCCCCGTCTTCGGTTATCCGACCCATCTCAGGATTCCTGTGGATAAGCGAATATACCTGATATCCGCCGGAGTCGGAAAGAATCGGCTTGTCCCACCCCATGAACCGATGGACACCACCCGCTTCGCCGATGAAATCCGCTCCCGGCTGTAACATGAGATGATAGGTATTCACCACCATCGGCCCGATACCGGCGCTTTCGAGATCCTCGCGGGAAACACCGCGAACCGAGCCCCTGGTCGCGTCCGGCATGAAAAACGGGGTCCGTACCTCCCCGCTTCCCGTCGAAAGCCTACCAACCCGTCCGGCTCCGACATTCCTTTCGATCGCGAAATGAGACTGCATCCTATTTACTTTACGGGACGACATTCGCGCTGGAAGCCGAGAGACTCGTATCCTCCCGAAGGTCCGTCGTCTTGCTCCCCCGCTCGATACGGATCGTGTTCTTCGCATACGTATCTTCCGCCTCGAATACGGAGTCGAGCAGAATCGTCGACGCCCGTCCGATCTCGTTCGGACTGGGGGTGATGCCGACTTGTACCGCGATTTCCCTCGAGCTTTTCCCACCCCCCCACATGCTTCCGATGTCCCAGACGAGCTGCCCCGTCCGATCGTTGTACGAGAGCGCGTCGCTCTCCGGCAACTTCTTTCCGGTATACCGGACGTTCGTCGGGAGCGTCGCGGTCACTTTCGCTCGGGAAAGATCGTTCAGATAGTTCGTGACCCTGAAGTGGAGCGTGTACGTAGTCTCCGATCCCGACTTCGGCGGAATCGGCCCCGTATTCGGAAGCGCCGCATCGAAATGATACCCGGACACCTCGTAATCGACGATGGAGCCGATGCGCACCTCGAGCGCGTTGCTCGCGACCACCTTGCTCGACGGGGACGAGAACGGGATATCGGGACTGTCGATTTTCGCAATCGTCCGGACGGAAAGATGCTTCCCTGCCTCGCCGGAAACGCCGACATCGCTCCGCACCGGAACGGAAAAGTTGACCCGCCCGCCCTGCCGCGGCTCAAGCCGCGTGAGCTCGGGGAGGTCCGAGGCTTTCCAAACGATGATGTTTCTGGAAACGTCGTACGCGCCGCCGGTCGTCCGCAGTTTCGTCACGTCAAGAAAAGCGGCGTTCACCTCGACGGTGATGATGACGTCACGGAGACCGATGTCCCCGTCGTTCGAATACCGGATCTCATAGTTGAGCGAATCCCCCGGATTCACGGAGATGTCAGTCTTTCCGTTCACGGTCTGCGAGATGGAAAGCGGTGATGAGACGATACGCGTGAGACGCTCCTTCTGATCATATGCCAAGAACGTATCATCACCCTGAAGCACGCCGAGGGAGGCCCGCACGACTTTCGCTTCGTCGCGGTTCCCCGTGATGACGCCTCGTACCCGGATCTCGCCCTGCGCATGTGGAAGCAGATTACCGAGACGCCAGGAATTTTCCGCGTCCGACGGTCTCGGCTCGGCGGAATTGAACCGGAAATTCTGCGGATATTCGGCTCTGATTCGAAGATTCGAAAAGGAAAGGTCGCTGTCGTTCCGGTACGCGAACACGTATTCGATCTCGTTTCCGGAAGCGATTTCCTGCGGGGCGCTCACTTCGAGCGAAAGCGGCGAGGATGCGATAGTCACGCCGATCTGCGTTTCGCGATCATAGCGACTCGACGTGCCGGAAGGCGCGAACCGAAGCGTCGCTTTCAGATAGGCAAGCGATCCCTTCGATCCGTAGAATTTCCCCGAAAATTTCGCCTCACCCGCCGATCGGCCGCCGACGGATCCCAGGGAAACCGTCGCAGAATTCCCGCTGACAGTCATCCCGTCGCTCCGTTCCAGCCGGAACGACTCCGGGAAAGCGAACGTCAGCTCCACATCGTTCATGGGCAACATGTTTCCGTTCCCATACCGGATGACGAACTGCACCGTCTCGGCACTCGCGACCTCTTTCGGTCCAGCGATCTCGAGACTCACCTGTCCATCGGTGAAGAGCATCTCGCGGATGAACGCAAGATTCGCTATGAGCACGAGAAACAGGAGCGACGAGAGACCGATGATGACCCACTTCCACTTCGTCGCGAAAAAATCCCTGGCCCCCGACCAAATCGTCTTCTTCGTGGGCGTCGCGGACAATCCCCATCGATCCGCCCCGAACTCGACGCCGCCGGACGTCTCCGCTCCGGGAGCGAAATCGGAATGCGACTTGCGATCGTTCTCGTAATCACGACGGTAGATGTTCTCGTTGAGATCCTGAAGGCCCATAAAAATAGCTTTTAGTTTTCATCATTATATCACGGATCAGCGAAGGATGTGACGGAGAAAGAGTTTCCGCATACGTCCGAGTTCTTCGATGTCCACCCGCGAGACACGGATCTTCCGGAGTGACCCGAGCCGGTTCCCGAGGAAAAGTCGCAGGAGCTTCACCGCGTTTCCGCTCACCGCGATCGAATGCCGGTCGGCATGATCGGCAAGCACGATACCGCCGGCGTCCGGACTGAAGAAACACTCGCTTTCGGACCCGAGCCGATCCCCGGACACCGCACACGCGGATGTCTCGAGATGATAGCCGAGTTCGGAGAGGAGTCTCACGTAAAACCCTTCGGATACGAGCCCTGCGCTCTCCCTGTCTTCCGCTCCCGCGAGCTCGTCGAGCAGCGAAAGATATTCGAGAAACAACGTGAAAAGACTTTCGTCAGGCTGTTCGAGCCCGACAAGCGAATCGACGATATCCGCCGCTTCGATCGCAAGCGAAAGGGCATCAAGGTCGCAGCGGAGCCCAAGATATGCCTCCTCCGTGATCGCCCCGGCGATGCGTCCTATCCCCTTCCCCCGGACGACCGTGACATCGGAGAGCATCAGCGTCTCAAGCGAGCTCGCGAGTCGCGCGTGGGGCTTGCGGACCCCGACCGCCTTGGCACGAATCTTCCCGCCTTCGCGCGTCAAAAAAGTGTACAGACGGTCGGTCTCCCCGACCTCCTTCTTCTTCAGCACGATGGCGGTGTAACGATACTCCATACTTTACGGAAAGGCTGATACGTGATACATCGGTATCATGCCATGTGGCATTCCTACGGAGGATTGTACCATGCAGATCGTCGCCAAAGGCAAGGACGGACCGTTTGTCATCGTTGAGGACGGCGCAAATCTCCGCTCCATACCGGATTTCGGCATAGCCGTCGAATATGCCCTGGATACCCTGAAAAGGAGCATGAGAAAACCCGATTCCATCGAAGTTTCGTACCGGTATAAGCCGGGAACGAAAGCTATCGGCTTCCATGTGGAAGAAAACTGGCACTACTCCGGCTATCGGATAGTTCCGAAAGCGGGCGAGAAACCGGTCCATACCCCGGCTCTCGAAACCCTGAATTCCGTCTGGCACTACTGCATCGATACGGCGAACGGTGCACCGTTCAAGATTTTCCTCGCGCCCAGACAGTGAAGCCGCCCAGACGACGCGACAATCGCGCCGTCCTTTCATTTGTCAGATTCCGGAACCGATCAGAGTAAGCCGAGCTGGTCGAGACAAAGATATCCGATCTCGATATCAGTCAATTGTCCCGTCCGGAGATGTTGTCGGAACTCGTCGAGCGACAGAAGCACCACCTCGACTTCCTCGCCATTATCCTCAAGCTTCGGTTCAGCTACTTTTTCACAATCAAGCACGATCAGCGCATTCTTAAGCGACTGCGAATAGGCATCAGGAATGATGCTCGTCAGAAACTGCGTCTCTCCCTTGTAGCCAGTCTCCTCCAGAAGTTCGCGTTCCATCGCCTGTTTCACGGATTCCCCGGGATTCAATCCACCGCCCGGCATCTCGAAAAGCACCTTTTTCGGACCGGGTCGGAATTGTTTCACAAGTATCACGCGCTCGTCCTTCGTCAGCGCCAGACAAGCGATGCTGTCATGGCCGGATCGGAGATAGAAATCGGATTCATTCCCTTTGGGCAGACGGAATCGCACGCGATCTATCCCTCGTCCATACTTCTTGAACATCTCCTCGCGCTCAAGCTCCTGCCAATTTCCGATATCCTCGCTCATACTCTTTCCAGACTGAACGAAAATTCTTCCCCCTCGATCATAACGGTCTCGCGATACTCGGCGGCGGCGAGCTCTCCTTCGGTAATACCTCCTTCGGCAAGCGTCTCACCAGCGATCAGCTTCCGGAGACCTTCGTCCACGAGCACATCCCTCATCCCTTCGTAGCCAAGCGCGATCCGATCCTCCACATTGAATCCCGCTTTCTTGCGCCCTTCCTGAATCGCACGGATGATTTCCCGCGCCTGCCCCTCGAGCTGCAATTCTTTATCAAGAGATGCATCTACTTTCAATATTTCTACGTTATCATCCAAGATAATCTCTTTTACATTTAATTCTTCTTTGAGAATTTCTTTCAAATCTTCATCCAAATCTTCTTTGATCCATGCCCTGCGAAGTGGCTGTCTCACCTTTATGCTCATGGCGGCTCTGCCATTCAAACCGTATGTCGTTAACAATCTCACCCTTGCCATATCACTATTCAATTTCTCATCGATCAGCGAGCTGTCCGTCTTCGGATACTCCGCGAGATGAACAGACTCTGGATTCCCGTTTTCACGGGAACGACAAGAAGAAAGATTCCGATACATCTCCTCCGCGAGAAACGGCGTGAACGGCGCCATGAGTTTCGAAAGTTCGACAAGCACATAGCGAAGCGTCGCGTAGGCGCTTTCCTTGTCGGCATCATCCTCCGATTTCCAGAACCGCTTCCGACTCCGCCGTATATACCAGTTCGAGAGATTATCGACGAACGGTGTGAAAGCACGCGTCGCTTTCATGAGGTCATACCGATCCATCGACTCATTCACGGAACCGATGAGTACCTGCAATTCGGACAGTATCCATCGATCGAGAATGTTCCGTTCCTCCTTGTTCTTTTCTCCTTGTTCCTTGCTTTCCGGTTTCCATCCGTCGATATTCGCGTACATCACGAAGAACGAGTACGTATTCCAGAGCATCCGGAAGACGTTCTTCGTCGAATCGACAAGCTCGCGCTCGGAAAAATCGAGATTTTCCGCCGCGACCACCGGAGACGAAAGAAGATACAACCGGAGCGCATCCGCCCCGTGCTTGTGTACGACCTCCATCGGGTCGGGATAGTTATTGAGGCTCTTCGACATCTTCTTGCCGTCCTCCGCAAGCATGATCCCGTTCACGATAACATGTTCGAATGCCGGCTTGTCCTTGAGAATCGTTCCGAGCACATGGAGGTAATAGAACCACGCGCGCGTCTGATCGACTCCCTCGGCGATGAACTGCGCCGGGAATCCCTCTTCGAATTTCTCCTTGTCCGCGAACGGATAATGCGCCTGCGCATACGGCATGGAACCGGAATCGAACCACGTATCGAGCACATCCGGAATCCGATGCATCGTACCACCGCACTTCACACATGGTACGGTTATCCGGTCGACGACATGCTTATGCAGATCCTCAACCTTCTGACTGCTCGCATCCTCCAGTTCCTTCACCGATCCGAACACCCGCATTTCGCCGCACTCGCATTTCCATATCGGCATGACACTTGCCCAATACCTTTGCCGACTGATCGACCAGTCCCGCGCCCCTTCGAGCCATTTCCCGAACCGACCTTCCTTGATATGAGCGGGCGACCAGTTAATTTCCTTCGCGAGCTCGAGCGCGCGTTCCTTCACCTTCGTCACGGACACGAACCACGACGAGGTCGCATAATTGAGAAGCGGCGTATGGCACCTCCAGCAGTGCGGGTACGAATGTTCGTACTTTTCCTTCGCGAAAAGCGACCCGTTTTTTGCAAGATACTTTATGATTTCAACATCCATCGACTGCGGATCCTCCTTCGGCTTCACCGACCTTCCGGCGAAATCCGTCACCTTCGGCTTCATCGTCCCGTCCATGTTCACATGCTGGACGAACGGCAGATGTTTCTCCTTCCCGAGGTTCATGTCATCCTCGCCGAACGCCGGCGCGATATGCACGACCCCCGTCCCATCCTCCGTCGTCACGAAATCCGCCACGTAGATTTTCCAACCATTCTCCCGGTTTTCAAGAGACTCGTCCTTCGCATAGTAATCGAAAATCGGTTTGTATGATTTTCCAACCAGTTTTTCGCCAATAAATTCTTCAAGCACCTTGTAATCTTTTCCTTCGAAAACCTTCTCCAGCCGCTCCTTCACCACCACATACAGTACCCCCTCACAATCAACCTTTGAATACGTCAAATCGCCGCCCACCGCCAAAGCGACGTTCCCCGGGAGTGTCCACGGCGTCGTCGTCCATGCAAGAACGAATGTCCCCGGTTCATCGACGAGCTCGAACTTCGCCGTGACCGAAAGATCCTTCACGTCGACATATTCCTCGCTCACTTCCTGCTGCGAAAGCGTCGTCTCGCAGCGCGGGCAGATGTGCATCGAGCGATACCCTTCATAGATAAGCCCCTTGTCCCAGAGCTCCTTGAACACCCACCAAATGGATTCCATATAGTCCCGATCCATCGTCTTGTAGGCGTTCTTCATATCCACCCATCGTCCGATACGCGGGATAATCTTCTCCCATTCGGTCGCATATTCCATGACCTTCGAACGGCAGAATTCGTTGAACTTCGCGACCCCAAGCTCCTCGATATCCTTCTTGTGCTTGATACCGAGCTCCTTCTCCGCGATGTTCTCGATCGGCAGCCCGTGGCAATCCCACCCCCATCTCCGCTCCACCTGGAATCCCTTCATCGTGAAGTATCTCGGCACCACATCTTTCATGACACTTCCGACGATGTGTCCATAATGCGGCAGCCCCGTCGCAAATGGCGGTCCATCATAAAAACTGTACCGCTTCGCACCCTCGCGCTGTGACACCGATTTCTCGAATATCTTGTTGTCGTCCCAATATTTGAGGATATCCTCCTCCATCTTCGGAAAGCTCACTTTCGGATCAACTTTTTTGAACATAACGGTTGTACTTATACTGTTGCTAAAAATTCTTCTATCGTATCGTATCGCTCCTCAAAAATCAGGTAGAGTGTTTCCGGTTTTTCCGGCTTACCAATGAGAATAAGCGGCTTGCCAAGACCGTACGCGATTCCTGCTTCGATATGCACCGAGTTCCCCGCCGGAAGCAGTACGATTACTTTCTCCGCATTCTTCAGTCCGTCCAAATCATTTTCAAACATGAGCTTGAAATGCCCATCAGTATAGAAATTCTCCACTTTCTCCATATTCCGCATCTGATCTTCCGGTGACGAATTAGGATTGACGGAATCCGGCGGAATCTCCAAAAAGTCATAGCAACTCCTCCCCTTCCCGCGTATTCCGGAGATGAGCAACTCCACCTGCTCTTTATTCCGAAATTTCGCGATCACGCTGTAATCAGTCTTTTGCCCCGGATCGACTTTTTTGAATGACATAAGATTTTGATAAATTTCGAATTACGAGTTGACAATCACGGACTTCATATCCTTGTAGAAATTCCGATCGGAATAGGTCACACACTTTTCCAGAAAAACTTTCCGCTTCTTTTCGAGCGACTCACGTTCCCGATCCCATTTCTCCTGTCGATGATACTTCTGATAATTCCGGATGTTATCGATGATATCCGCAGCCTTTGCCACAATCGCAGCTTCTCCGACTGCCAGACAAGAATCAATTATCTGCCCGATATCCTTTTTCTCCCCATCCGTATCGAATTTCGTATTGGCACGAACCGCATCCGCGACATTTTTTCCGAAGATACCCACAATTTCTTCGCGTATCGTATCCGTATCCTCCAAAATATCGTGAAGATAACTCGAGAGAATCGCATCTTCCTCGGCATCCCACTGTTCAGCGATAAGACCGACGCGGATACCATGAATAATCGCGGGCTTCGAAAGCTCGACTTTCGACATGCGCTCGGAAAGAAAAATGATTGCCGCCTGCGATTTCCACTGGTCCATAAGTCTGAAACAAAAAATCCCGCCCCGAATAACGGAGAAGGACGTCAATGACGTGGTACCACCTTCGCTTCGCAATAACCAATCACCAAGTCCCAATGACCAAGATGACGACTATTGCCTCATTTCACGCTGTTACGGGCATACCCGTCGGGGTCTAGTCTCCTTTCAGATTTCTTCCCGAAGCTCAGAGGTGATAACCTCGTCATCGCCTTTCGATTTGTACGGGAAGTGTAGCGGAAAGCGCAAAAAGAAACAAGAAAGGACTTCTGCCAATTCGGCAGAAGTCCTTAAATCAGATCCACTGGCTCAGCACGTATTTTGGATCATCCGAAAATTCATTTGCCCATTTTTCAATGAAATCCCTCTGTCCGGAGGTCGGGCGGATTATCGGATCCGGCGCGCCAAGACGGAGCTTCATGGCCCCTTCCAACATTGCACTACGGGATGAAATCGAATCTCCCGGTCCAGTATGCCCACCATATGCGCATTTTAGGAGCCTCCCGTCCCGAAGCAGCCAACCCTGGGGAGCGAGCCTCTCGATCGTTTCATATAGGCGGCTCTTTACCACCTTATCGCGATCATGGCATTCCGGGGTGTTCTCAAATGATTCACAACTGCACCAGAGATCTTCCACCCTTTCGAACAAAAGAATCTGCCAGTCGCGCCGAATACGGTTCCTGACAAGGTTCCGTAAGAAAACGTACTGCGCTTCAGAAACCAAGATGTGCATTCTGAACGAGAGAACCCCAGTAAACATGCTTTCAAAGATTGACACGAATTCATTATCGAGATACTTCTTCGCAAGCGACGCATATAGATATTGACGGGAATTCTCTATCAACTCGGACGTATCCGACTTGAAATCATCCTCCATACTCCTTCTCCTTGAACTGTTAATGAATACCGGATTCTAGATCAAAAGAGGAAAAAGGTCAATCCTTAATTTCCTCCCGCCGCACAACGAGATAGGTCCCGATCCAGGAGCCGAGTGCGAGCGGGACGACGTACAAGAAATTCCCGACATAGTTGACGACGCCGAATGCGAGGAGGAAATGCATCACGAATCCGATGTTCGCCGCCTGCAGCGGATTTTTCTTAGAGCCTATCTTGATAGAGTCTCCGTCACGAGCGGAACGAGCTTCGAGCGGAAAGGAGTAAAACCCGCGAAAACGTATCTGGATACGGTGACAAAGGTTTTGCGCGTTTCCGCCGAAGGTCGCACGCGCAGTAGGTATGTCTCTATGAGGATAGGCTCTTAACCACCGCGTACGTATACTGCGCGTAGAGCGCGTCTATGACCAAATACGCCGCGAAAACGAGTGCGGCGATACCGAAGTCAAAGTTGTGGAATAAAGCGTCCATCCCTGTTCCCTATTTATCGGAAACGACTTTCGTCCACGAGCCGACCTTTGGCGACCAACCGGAGACGGATGATTCGAGCGTCTCACCCAGAAGAATGCCGTGAAGAATCTCGATCGGGTCACCGTGCGAGACGATCGCGACACGCTTGCCGCGATACTCATCCGGGATATCCGCAAGAAACGCCTCGAGACGTACCCGCATCGAACGGAATCCCTCGAGCCGATCTTCCTCATTCCCCTCGATTCGCGTAATCGGTTCGGGATATTTCGCCCAGAGTTCCGATGTCGGTCGACCGCTATATATCCCGAAATCCGTCTCACGGAGACGCTCATCGAAGATGATTTCCGCACCGGTTGATCCGGCGATGATTTCGGCTGTCTCTCGCGTGCGACGCAGAGGCGACGCAAAGATGATATCGATCCCTTCTTTCGCCAGTTCTTCCGCGGCTTTTTCTATTTGTCTTTTGCCGATCTCGGTCAGCCCGAACTCCCCGGCATTGTCGATCGAACTCAGTATATGTCGGACGTTCTGTTCTCCTTCCCCATGACGAACAAGATAGAATGTCGTTTCGGAATGATTCATATCGTTTGTTACTATAGTGACGGAGTAGAAAACAGCCAGCCGGCGACACCGGAAACGGTAGAAAATGCGGAATCGATAGGGCCCGAGGACGCCCACGAGATGACATGCGTCAGGTCGGTCACCGCGGCGGCGATGAAGAAGGCCGCCACCGGCCCCACGACCTTCATCGCGAAAAGAAGGATCTCCTCATCCTGTCCCCGTTTCTTCGGCATAGTGTTCTTATTCGTTTTCCGTTTTTTTGTTTCCGGTTCCCTGTTCATTGCTCCCTGATGCGAACTCCATCCGCTCCGGAGCCGAGACCCCCATAAGCTCGAGCGTCTCCTTAAGAACGATCTTTGTCGCGGAGATAAGTGCGAGGCGCGCCCTTGAAAGTTCGGCATGTTCCGGGTCGATCACCTTACATCCGTCATAGAAGGAGTGAAGTTTGTCCGCAAGCCGCATCGCATACTGCGGAAGTCTGTGCGGCGCGCGCTCCGCAGCCGCCTCTTCGACGAGTTCCGGAAAGAACGCAAGCTCCCGAAGAATCGCCCGTTCCTTCGGGTGCGAAAGCAGAGAAAAGTCCGGATTCCCATCCTTCTCTTTGTCATTCCCGTGAAAACGGAAATCCAGCCCCTCTTCCTCCGCCTTGCGAAGGATACTTGCGAGTCGCGCGTGCGCGTACTGGACATAGTAGACCGGGTTCTTCGCCGATCGTTCTTCCGCGAGTCCGAGGTCGAAATTCATGTGAGTATCGGGTGAGTACATGAGAAAGAAGAACCGCGCGACATCGACCGGAATCTTTTCGAGAAGTTCGTCGATCGTCACCACGTTTCCCGCGCGCTTGGACATACGGACTTCCTTGCCATCTTTCATGAGTCGCACGAGCTGGACGAACGAGATATCATACGTTCCCTCGAAACCAAGGGCCTTTGCTGCAGCCTGAAGTCTGACCCGATACCCATGATGATCCGCCCCAAGAATGAGGATGAGTCGGGAAAATCCCCGTTCTTTCTTATGAAGGATATACCCGCAGTCGGAAGCGAAGTAGGTCCGCGCCCCATCCGATTTCACGAGCACCCGGTCCTTGTCGTCGCCGAAATCCGTCGTACGCAACCAGAGCGCCCCTTCGTTCTCGAAGGTCAACCTCTTCTCCTTCAATGTTTCAATCGCTTTGTCAACGAGCCCCGCATCCACGATATCTTTCTTCTCCGAAATCCACAGATCGACCGGAATTCCCATCCTCTCCGTCACCGTCGGCTTGATCA
>CAYRYX010000023.1:0-12904 GCA_964428755.1 uncultured Bdellovibrionales bacterium
CCATCATCGACAAGAAGACGACGCTCGTCAGCGCGTTCCGTATCGTGGACGACGTGCTCCGACAGGGCGTGCAGGGCATCTCCGATCTCATCACCAAGCCCGGTATCGTGAACGTCGACTTCGCGGACGTGCGTGCGGTCATGGAAGACAGCGGCTCCGCCCTCATGGGTATCGGCATCGCTTCCGGCGACGACCGTGCGGCCGAAGCGGCGAAGGCGGCGATCAACAGCCCGCTCCTCGAACTGTCCATCGACGGCGCGAAGGGCGTACTCATAAACGTGTCCGGTTCGTCGGATCTCGGTATGCTCGAGATCAACGAGGCGGCGAACATCATCACCGAAAGCATCGATCCGAACGCGAAGGTCATCTTCGGTGCCGTCGTGGACGATCAGATCCGCAAAGGCGAGATCCAGATCACCGTCGTCGCGACCGGCTTCGACGCCGGACGGACGAAGGAATCTCCCGTCGGACTCGTGACGCGTGTTCAGAATCAGACCGTGGCAAGAGCCATGGAAGCGGAGTCGCGACAACAGGAACAGCTCCGACAGCAAGAGGAGCCGGAGGAGGAATTCTCCCGCGATGCGTTCGAGAATACCCGTCGCATCATCGAGAAGCCCCAGATGATCATCGAAGAGAAGATTCAGCCGCGCCCGACTTCGCTCCGCGGCGAATCGAAGGAGCTCGTCGAGGAAGCTGATGACCTCGAAATTCCGGCTTTCATTCGTCGGAAGATGAAGAAGTGACACCGCTTCGGTGTCATCCCGAGCTTGTCGAGGGATCCCGTTTGTGATGGGGAATTCTACGAATCCAAAAACCACCCGCTTTTCCGCCGGTGGTTTTCTGTTTTTCTTGATTACGTGAAGATATACCGCTATACTGTCCGTATGGAAAAGGAACTCATAAAGCGGAAAATTCGGGAAAATATCGACACGATGCCACACCGGGAGGCTGTGCGGAGTTTAGCGCTGTTCGGATCGTATCTCCATGGCGACGCGCGGGAAGACAGCGACGTGGACGTCCTCGTCGATTTTGATCCGGAAGCGCATATCTCTCTCTTCGATCTCGCACACATGCTTCAGTATCTCGAGGACGCGACGGGAAAAAAAATCGATCTGGTGCCGAAACAATCATTGAGCAAATACTTCCGTGACGAAGTAATCGCCGAATCCGAAAACATCTATGAACGTGCATAAGCGGGACATCGTTCGCGTCCGTCATATTCTCGATGCGATTGCGATGCTCGACAAGTATCTTTCCGCCTGTTCGCGGGAAGCATTTTTCAAGGATGAACTTCTCGTCAATATGGCGGCTCGGCAGATTTCGATCGTCGGGGAGGCGATGGATGCGCTCTCGCAGGAATTCCGATCGGATTATCCCGGATTACCGTATCGCGATGCCAAGGATATGCGCAATTTTCTCATCCACGAGTATTTCGATGTGACCGACAAGGCGCTGTGGGAGACTTATGAGAAGAATATTCCCAATCTCAGGCATCGTCTTGAGGAGATTCTCGAACGAATATCGTAGAAATCGACTTTCCCGTCTCATATCCTAAAATCCTCCTTTTCCGGAGGATTTTGTTTTTGACAGGAAGTATCGGGGGGGGGTACTATGAGAACAGCTAACAGTTAACGGGAGGGGGATAAATCGTAACGACAATACTATGCCAATAGGAGAACCGACGATGCTGGCGGCGGGGGCGGCGAAGAACGAAGGAGAAGAAAAGCAGGCGGCGTTCGAAGCAAGTGCAAACCGTGCGGCGGATATTCAAAAAGAAATCGCGGAAGCCGCGGCGCAGGGAGACTTCGCCAAGATCGGGGAGCTTTCCGCTGAGGGGCAGAAACTGAAATCAGCGAACGAAAGCGTTGTGGATGCGGACCGCGAAGAAGCGGAGAGTATGGACGCCGAGTTCAACGCCGAGAAAGCACGCGCAGAGGAAGAGGCGGCGAAAAAAGTGGCGGAAGAAGCCGCTGCGGAACAGGCTCGCTTCGCGCAGGAAGCTGCCGAAAAAGCCGCTGCCGATCAGACCGCCGCGGATAAACTCGCGGAGGAGATCAAAGGAGGAACTGCATCAAGCGAAAACGAGTCATCGGAACAATCAACGGAACTTTCAGCTTTTGACAAAGCTGTAGCCGAAAATAAGGAGATAACTGAATTAGTGAGTGCCAAAAGAGAAGAGAGGCTGAGTAGATTAAAGGAAAGCATCGCTCGCTCTCCGGAAAAATCACCAGCAGAAAGATTGAAGCTCTATCTCGAAGATACTGGGGATGAATTTTGCAGCCTTTCTTCGGAAGAGCTGAATCGTGCTATTCAAGACATTCGAAGAGCTCAAGGAGTGGAAAACTACGAAATGTTTACTGATAACTTACTTCCTGATGGGCAATTCATTTCCCATAATGGAAGTGTTTTAGTTAGATCCGGGGATAGCTATTATTGGACACGCAATCAGTCCAGGGTCGATGAAATCCGTGCACTCGGCTTTAAGGATGGAGACAGTGGAGTCGGTGTCCCGTTTGCAAATACAACTTTGGATGAGTTCAGGTGGGGTGGTATGGCAAGAGCAGCGCGGGCTGTTGAGGATACTTTAGATGACGAGCGAAAGCAGGCTCGCTATGAAATCAGCAATAAGCAAGTTTAAAACTACGTGTCATCAGCACTCTTGACTTTCTATCGGTGCAAATAGCCAGTGACTCATTCGATTAAGCCGTGTTGCTCGAGGCGGCAGAGGAAGCGGAACTGGTGTTTGGTGTAGTGCTTGGTTCTTGCTGGCTTCGAAAATATCTTAAAAAATGTTGGTAATTAGGCGGAAATGTCATCCATATGGTGCAAGTCTTATTGATCGTCGTCGGTATCTATCTGTTGGCGAAGGGCACAGTGAAGATATCGAGTGATCGGGAGCTTTCACGACCGGGGTCGACGTATCTCGGGATCGTGTTATCGGTATACGGAGTCGGCATCCAGCTCGTCGATGATAGCCTTGTTTCAAGCATCGTTTACTTCGCTTCCCTTGTCGCCGTCGCCTTTTTCTTCGTGCACCGGTTCGGGGTAAAAAAGGAATCGCTTTCTGAGGATGGAAAGGAGACGATGCGAAATCTGGCGATATTACTGGTTTTTCTCGCCATACTTTTGGTGCTGGGATATTTCTATTTCAAGAGTTTGCAGGGATAATTGAACCACGGCGAATGAAAAACACTCCAGGACCGGAGTGTTTTTTGCACCATTTCATGAATGGCGGCGGCGGGGTCTTTTATTGGACAAACGGGGGTGTCCGGGTATAGAGTGGAGGCGGAAAGAATTTCCTGATTTTTGAATTTTGAAATTGAAACATTCAGAAATTCATTGGAAATTGAAAATTGAGCATTGGAAATTGAACTATGCGGTGTCCGTACTGTAGCCATACCGAGACCAAGGTCGTCGATTCGCGCGAGACGAAGGACGGTTTTTCGATACGCAGACGGCGCGAATGCGAACAATGCTCGGCGCGGTTCAGCACGTACGAGGAAGCGGAAATGTTCAAATTGTCCGTCATCAAGAAGGATGGTCGGAGCGAGGAATACGACCGGAAGAAGATCGAATCTGGGCTCGAACGTGCCTTGGAGAAACGACCGGGCGGCGAAGAAAAGGCGGAGAAGATTCTCGGGGAAGTGGAGTACGCGCTCCATGCGAAGCATGTCCCGGAAATCACGAGCAAAGAGATCGGTGATCTCATCCTGGAAAAACTTCGGGCGACCGACGAGGTCGCGTACCTCCGGTTCGTAAGCGTGTACAAGTCCTTCGGAAGCGCGAAGAGTTTTCAGAAAGCCATCGAGAATCTCGAATAGGTGTATGCCCGTCTCCGCGGCCTTCCGTTCCGTACTCGTCTCGTTCGTACTGGGCATCGTGCTCGGTACGTTTTCGTATGAGGGCTCTTTGGCCGGGTCACTTCTGGTGCTCGCGTCCGGTCTTTCCGTACTCGGTGCGTGGCCGGATCGGCGCGGGGTCGTTTCCTTTCTCATTGCGGGCTCGTTCGCATTCGGTTGGTTCCAGGCGGGGAAAGCGGAAACGCATTGGCGTGCGATGCCGGATACGGGGTCTGTTTCCGGTATCGTGGAAGTCGTCCGGAAACCGGAGCCGAGAGATTTTTCCCTGGATGCGGTAGTCGTGTTCCGATCCTGCGATGCCGAACCTTGTCCCAAGGAACGCATTCTCGTCCGCTTCCCGATTTCTACGGTGGTGACGTTCGGGGATAGGGGTGAGTTGTCCTGCGAATTGACGCTCCCGGAAGAGGAGTGGCGGATGTATCATGCGAAGGAAGGTGTCAGTCATATCTGCAAGAAACCGGAATGGGAGAGGCTTCCCGGGAACGAATCCCTCCCCGCGCGGCTCATACGGCTGTCGGATCGGTTCGAGGAATCGCTGTTTCGGGCGCTTCCGGAACCGGAATCAAGCCTTGCGGCCGGTCTGCTTCTCGGTGGAGACGGTCGCCTTCCGGCGGAAACGAAGAACGATTTCCGCGCCGCGGGACTCGCTCATATCGTGGCGGTGTCGGGATACAACATCTCCATCATCGCGACCTACCTGCTGCTCATCGGTATCGCATTCTTCCTTCCGCGTCGAAAAGCCGCCGTGTTCGCGTTCCTCGGGACGCTCGCCTTCGTGTTCATCTCGGGGAGTCCTCCATCGGCCCTGCGGGCGATCGGTATGGCGTCGGTGCTTATCCTCGCATGGCTCCTCGGGCGTCGGTATGCATCGCTCCATGCGCTGCTCTTCGCGGCGGTCGTAATGCTCGTCTGCAACCCGCTTCTTGCCCGGCATGATATCGGATTCCTGCTCTCGTTCCTTGCGACGGTCGGGATCGTTCTTGCCTCGCCCTTTATCGGTCGGTCGCTCCGGAACGTCCGTCCGTTGCCACGAGTGTTTCTCGAGGCGTTTCTGCTTACGGTTTCGGCGGAAATTTTCATTCTGCCGATCGTATTTTCGAATTTCGGGCATTTCTCACTTGCCGCGTTTCCAGCGAACGCGATGCTCTTGCCATTTATCCCGATCGCGATGCTCCTCTCGTTCCTTACCGGGATCGCCGGCATGGTGTCGGACACACTCGGCACCATCTTTGGGTTTCCGGCGTATGCGTCGCTCCACGCCATCATTTTCGGGGCGTCATATGCGGCGTCTTTTGAGGAAATGGATGTGGTGTTTCAGGAATTCGGATGGATGGAGGCGGTCATCTGGTATAGTGTGCTCGGCGCCGTCGTGGCGATTATTACCCGTATGCGTCGGAGGAATGATTTTTCTTCGGAGCGGAATACAGATATCATGAGGATATGAGAAAGGCCGTTTTCCGGATTATTCTTATTTCGCTCATTGTCGCCGTCTTTCTCGGTGGAGTATTCTCGTATGCCGCCTGGAAGCATGCCAAGGAGACGAAGGTGGTGTTTCTCGACGTTGGCCAAGGGGACGCGATTCTCATTTCACAGGGAGGGAATCAGGTTCTTATCGACGGCGGGCGGAACGGGAAGACGCTGCTTGCCGGAATTTCGCGACAGATCCCGTTCTGGGATCGGACTATCGAGACGGTAGTCGCCACGCATCCTGATGCGGATCACATCGGCGGTTTTCCCGAACTTCTCAGACGATACCGTGTCGGTGCGTATGTCTTCACATCAGCGCGGTCGGAATCGGAAGTGTTTGCGCTCCTCGAAAGCGCACTCGGGGAGTCGCGGATGCCGATTGAGCGCATCATGGAGTATCGTGGCCTCTCGATCGCGTTTCCGGGTGGCGGGAGGCTTGAAACGCTTTTTCCGGAAGACGGCGAACACGTGGCGGGGGAGTCCAATGAGACGAGTATCGTATCGCGGTTCTCGTTCGGCGAGACGGATTTTCTCCTGACCGGAGATCTTCCGAGAGAGGAGTTGTTTCTCCCGGAAGCACCGCCGTCCGAAATTCTCAAGCTCGCGCATCACGGGTCGAAACATTCTTCGAGCGAACTGTTCCTTTCCCGCGTCAGTCCGGAAGAAGTGGTGGTCTCCGTCGGGGAGAACAAGTACGGGCATCCGTCTCCGGAGGTGCTCTCTCGCGTTGCGACTGTCGGAGCAGCGGTTCGTCGCACTGATGTTTCCGGTGATATTGTCTATCGTTGTTTTTCGGAGATGAACCGGTGCATGTTTGTGGCACGATAGTTTCTCATCTCATTTTCTCGTTCGCTCCGCCATCCTCTTTCCTGGGCGGATGGGCTGGACAGAAGTGTAAAAGCGTGCTATAATAGGACGTTCCGAGTGAAAGCTCGAAACAAACCGCCATATTCCCGGGCGATTGCGGGAAATGTTCTTTTTAAGGAGAGAATCATGGCAAAAGCCGTGAACTTGCCGGGCGAACGCTTGGCTGGTCTGTTCGCTGACCTTGCGCATAAGGTTCAGCATGGGGTGATTTCCCTTGATGAATTCGCACTGTTCAATCAGCGGCGCAATCCGTTCGATGCGGAATCCTGTGGTTTCGTTGCTGAAACCAGGCTCTTCAAGCCCGTTGCCAAAGCGACCGTGCCGGCCAGAACGAAGCCCTTCGATGTGGCAGCGTTCTACCAGAATTGCGCCGGACTTTGGGTCTCGCCTAGTTTTAGTTTCCGCGACCGATTCGACGTCGAAGCGAGGGGAGTCGTTGAATCGGCTCTCTCGCGTCTCTACGTGGCGTTGCTTCTCAAAGCGGACGCCTACGACACGGATATCCGCAAGGAGCTGCCGGAAACGCACTTGTCCACACTCGAAGACATCGCAAGCCTTATCGAGGCACAACCCGGTGGCAAGCCGGGTTTGCTGCTCAACAACGGCTATGCGAATATCTTCTACGTCGAGGGCAAAGACGGTGAAGTCTTCGCCGTGAATGTCTACTGGAACTCCGACGCCCGTGCGTGGGACGTCCTCGACTGGAGTCTCGACGAGAATGGCAACTGGGACACTGGCCACCAGGTTCTCTGTCCTCGCAATGCAGTACTTTGACATGGTGGTCATTTGGTCTTGAGACCCTTGGACCCTTTGTCACTTTGACCCTTGGAAACCGTACTCCGGTGACCAAGGGTTTTTCATTTGGTATACTGATATCGGTACGTTGGAAATTTCTTTCGGCTATGGCTGGAGGGTCAGCGTGCTGGAAGCGGGTTGTGCCGGAGTGGTTGCGGAAATCTTTTCAACCAGCGTGCCGATTCGCCTTCAAAAAATAAAGAGCATTGGTGTCTTGATTCGGCGGACTTCGATGTCCGGAATAAGATTCAACCCCGAGAGTATTCGAGGGGTGGTGGTGCCGATGATTCAAGACGCAAAATCTTCGCCGTGAATGTCAACTGGAACTCCGACGACCGTACGTGGAACGTCAACGACTGGAGTCTCGACGAGAATGGCAACTGGAACACTGACAACCAGGTTCTCTGTCCTAGCAACGCTCGATATTTCTCTCACCGCTTCGGTGGGAGTTTTGCTTCCAGACCTTTTCTCCACCCGCCGAGCATCCGCCCGACTTCCTGGAGCTCCTGCGAGAGGTCGATGTATTTCCGTTCGTCGAGAAGCCTGTTTTCCCATCCGATCTGGAGGAAGAATTTCAGGAGGTCTGTCTTGCCGATGACAGCGACCAGGTACTGGACTTTCGTTTCCGGTTTCGCGTACTGTGCCCGAAAGAGGAGCTCGAGCGTATCAAGAAAAAGGTGATCGATTTTTCCGCCGAACGTATATCGATGAATCTTCGGAATATGGGGAACGATATTCTGCCACGACCGGTATGCGGACTTCAGTCGTGCCAAGACACTGATTTGCCCAGCTCCTGCGGGGGGGGGTATTCCGGGAAAGAGTCATAGGAAAACGAAGAGAGTGTTAGTGTCTTCGTATCATGATATCATCTCTCCCGAAAATATCCTCGCCGCGTGGGAAGAATTTTTGCATGGGAAAAGAAACAGGAAAGACGTACAGACATTCGAATTACACCTGATGGATAATCTGCTTGCTTTGCACGAAGACCTGAAAAACAAGACATATGTGCATGGCGGGTATGAATCATTCAAAGTGAACGACCCGAAGCCACGCGACATCCACAAGGCGACCGTCCGCGACCGGATTGTTCACCGCGCGATCTATCGCGTTCTGTATCCGTTTTTTGACAGCGTGTTCATTTCCGATTCGTATTCCTGTCGGAACGGAAAGGGGACGCATAAGGCACTTGATCGGTTCCGGTCCTTTGCGTGGAAAGTATCCCGGAATCGCACGGAAACAGCCTGGGTACTCAAGTGCGATATCCGGAAATTCTTCGCCTCGATCGATCACGAGATTCTCCTCGGTATTCTGCGCGACCGTATCGTCGATGAGGATATCTCCTGGTTGCTTGAACGGGTGATTGGGAGCTTTTCTTCCGTTTGTCATTCCGACCTTCGAGTCGGAATCCAGAAAGAAAAAGACTGGATCCCGGGTCAAGCCCGGGATGACAGGGAAAGCAGAAAAGGTCTCCCACTTGGGAATCTCACCTCGCAGCTCTTCGCGAACGTGTACCTGAACGAACTCGATCAGTTCGTGAAACACGGGCTCAAGGCGAAGCGGTATATTCGCTACGCCGACGATTTCGTCCTGTTCGGGACGGAGTATGAGGAACTCGAGGGCTGGCTCATCTCAATCAAGGAATTTCTGGAGGAACGGCTTGATCTGCGGCTCCATCCGGACAAGGTTTCCATAGGGACGGTCGCCTCCGGCGTCGATTTCCTCGGGTGGATACATTTCCCCGATCATCGCGTGCTCCGGACGGCGACGAAGAGGCGGATGTTCCGGAAAGTGAACGAGAAAAATGTATCGTCCTATCTCGGGTTGCTCGGGACCGGGAATACGCGGAAGCTTCAGGAGGAAGTCCGGGGCGTGGGCGAATGGGCGGGATGTTCATCGGCTTGTTTTTGTCAGCCAACTTTATGACTTTACAGACTTTATGAACTTGTCTTACGGGCTTGCTAATATCGCGTTTCCGTGGTATTCCGATAAGTGAGGGCGATTTTTTTAATGCAAGGATTATGGCGAATACGCACCCGAAGAAAGAGCGGTCGTTCGTTATCGTGAAGCCGGACGGCGTGCAGCGTGGACTTATGGGCGAAGTGATCCGTCGCATCGAGCGGACAGGGCTCAAGATTTCGGCGATGAAGTTTCTGGTACCGAAGGAGGATCAGTGTTGGGCGCACTATGCGAAGGACGACGAGTGGTTTCTTTCGAAAGGGAATCGCATCGTCGACGATCGGAAGGCGCAGGGTCTCCCGATCGAGAAGGAGGCGATCGAATACGGCAAGGATATCATCCGCGCGAACGTGAATTTCTTCACGTCGGGACCGGTCTTGGCGATGGTGGTCGAAGGGAATCAGTCGGTCGCGATCGTGAAGAAGCTCGTCGGCGGGACGGAACCGTCGACCAGCGACGTCGGTACGCTCCGCGGCGACTTCACTGTCGACTCGTACGCGCTCTCGTCGATCGATAACCGCGCGGTGCGCAACCTCGTTCACTGTTCGGATAAGCCGGAAGAGGCGGAACGCGAAATCGCCATCTGGCTTTCGGAGGACGAGATCGTCAAATATCGCCTCGTTTCGGAGCAGATTCTCTATGATGTGAACCTGGACGGAATATTGGAGTAGAATCCGATATTTCGGCGCATTTCTTCGTTGCAAAAATCCGCTTGAAAGAGCGGATTTTTCTTATATACTATTGACGGAATCTTTGAAATGGTGTATAATGGTTGAAAATGTGCGGAAAGGGGTTCCGACGTTTCGGTTTCCCGGGATATCGGGAATGTTCGTTGTTTGAAAATAGGAGACACAAGTGAAAAAAAAGAAATGTCCGTATAACCCCGGATGCCAGATTGCAGGTGGGCATGGAGGGGATTATTGTGTTTCGGCTGTCGGTGGTAACGTTTGTTCCGCTGAAGCCCCGTCTGATTTCAAGATGGCCTGTAAGCGTTGGCTCGATGCGAAACTGACGCTGAAAGCGACTGATTCCTGCGCGCGGGTAGCTGCAGCGACGCCTCCCGGGCAGTCGCATCCGAATGTCATGGCGATCCACAAGGATCCCTGGCATCAGTAGCCATGTGGAGGTCGTAACAACGGCCTCCTTTTCATTTGCCCGATTTCGTGGTACCAAGGATGATGTCGCGAAGAAAGCTGGGATCCGGTTGGATCGTCCGTTTTGGAATGTGGATTTTGATGATCGGGATCTGCTCCCGAAGAGAGTTGCGGGGCGTAGTATATCGGCAGTACGCGTGCATGGGGTGCACGTAGGCCGGGTTCGATTCCCGGCGCCCCGACTGAACGAAGTGAAGAAGCGGCGAGGAAGCCGACTGCTCGGCTTCCGCCCGGAATCGAAGGGATTTTCCGTGGCCGGAAAATCCTTGGCCCGAAGGGGATTCCCGGCGCCCCGACTGAACGAAGTGAAGAAGCGGCGAGAGTTGTCGATAGTTTCGTACCCGTACCCGATTTTCCTTTTCAGGGTCGGGATTTTCTTGCTAGAAAATCCCTTATAAATCCGCCGGTCGCGGATTGGAAACCCCGAAAAGAAAAAGTCGAATACGGGTTTCGCGTGATTTTGCGGCATCCTTTTCTTTTAGAGCTGTTTTCCGATCCGCTCGAGTGTCTTCTCGGCTTCGCGGACGAGCGGCTCCTTGCGCGGATCGCCTCGGTTTTCCTCGATGAATGCGGAGAGTTCGGTTCTTGCGCGGGTCTTGTCGCTGCGTTTCAGGGCGAGTTCCGCGACGTTGAACCGGACGAGGTGGAATCCGGCGACGATCGCCTGGATCGACTCATATTCCTTCATCGCCGCGAACGCATCCTTCTTCGCCTCGTGGAACTGGGCGAGATTGAACCGGACGGCGAGATTGTACGGGTCCTGTTCGATGATCCGTTTGAAAATCGGAAGAGCGAGGTCGGGCTTTCCCGTATTCTTATATGTCGTGGCGAGGTTGCCGAGCGCCGCCATGTTTTCCGAATCACGCGCGGCCGAGCGTTCGAAGAAGGGGCGCGCCTTTTCGAAATCCCGTCTTCGGAAGAAATCCATACCGGTCCAATAGTCCGGGTCGGCGATTTTTCCCGTACCGGCCCCCGGTTCGGAGAGTTTTCCGATCGCATCGTGGAGCGTATCTCCCGCGAGTTTTCCGGTCGTTGCCTCATAGGCGATGCGGAGTTCCGCGGTACCGGCTTCCGGATCGGCACGGAGTGCACGACGCGCGAACGAGAGCGCATCTTCCAGGCGGTTCTCCTCGAGCGCGAGGCGGGATGCGGAGAGGAGCGATGGGACATGAAACGGGTTTTCCTGAAGGGCGCTTTCACCGAGTGAGCGGGCGACTTCCCGGTCATTGGCATCGAGCGCTTTCTTCGCGAGTGCGATCTTCATATCCGGTCCGGTCGTCGAACTCGCATTTTCTCCGGAAGAGAACGCGAGTCCGGAAAGGATGAGGAGGGGGAGTGCGAGCCAGAATATTGGTAAAAACGATCCGGAACGGATGCGCCGAACCATCGTGACGAGGAAGAGCCCGGCGCCGGGGAGCAGGAATGGGAGGAGTGCCAGGCGGTACCGTTCCGCGACGTGGGTGAGGATGAGCGTTCCGGCATAGACGAGTGCGAGGAGTGTGATAGGAAGCCATCTTGCTCTCATTGCCCGATTCGCCATCGCGATGACGGTTCCGAGAATTCCTGTGACGATGAGAAGCCATGCCGGCAGGAGGTATCCGAGGAGCGGGAACCGTTCGGCACCGTATCCGGGGAAGTAATTGTCGTCGAGTACTGCCGAGGAAAGGAACAGGCCGATTTTCGTTATCGAAAGGTCGGCGAACCGTACGGGATGCGAGATGATTTCCTGAAGAGCCTGGCCTGTCCAGAATCCGGAGACTTCGTCGGCGGAAAGTTTCCGATTCAGGGACGTTTCCGCGAACGCGCGCCAGGTGGATTCTTCCTGTTCCGGGTTGACTGAAATGAATTCCGGTGGCTTGAGAGACCCGTCCGCGTCCTCCCAGGCGCCAATGTAGAGGTTCGGTCCGCCGGATGCGTTTATGAGGGTGAACGACCCGTCCGCGCGATGATTCCGTATCGCGGCGGGAGAAACGATGAGCAGGGCGCCGAAGACCAGCGCGGCTGCCGCGGGAAATGCGCGCCAGCCCGGTCGCCTGCCTCGGAAGGTTGCCGCGAGCGCGAGAACCGGTGTCGCGAGGAGGATGTTCGCTTTCACGAGTGCGGTGAGGCCGATGAGGGCGCCGATGCCGAAGAACTGTTTCGGATCGCGCTTTTCCCAGGTAATCGTGATGACGAGTGCGAGGATGGAAAGCAGGAACAGCTCGACCCCGGTCTTGAGGAGGAGGACGTCATAGAAGACGGGTGGCGCCGCGAGCGCCGCGAGGAACCCGGAAACCGTGGCGACCGGCACGGACGAGATGAGCCGTTTCGCGGAGAAAAATATGAGTACGGGTGTCAGGCTTCCGATGAGAATCTGAAAGAATACGATGGCGGTTTTTCCGTCCTCGAACAGGCGGAAGAAAAAAGCGAGCAGGAACGCGTAGCCCGGCTCGGTGAAATAGGCGTGTTCCGTGAAGGGTATGCCGGAAAGGATGCTCTCCGCCCATTTCGCGTACGCCGCCGCGTCGAGTATGGGATAGAGAAATACCGGGTCGTTCCGTATCGAAAGAAAGAATCCGATCCGTATACCGAGTGCAAGGAGAAAAATCGTCACCGGAACGACTGTCGCCGCATTTTTTGAAAAAAACTCTCTGCTCTTACGAAGCGAAGCGGAGCCTTTTTCCATTTTGAGATTTTCATTTTTCATTGCCGCCAGTATACCATCCGAGCGGCAAAAAAACACCCCGTTTCCGGGGTGTTTCGGATGTCGATTCCTATTTCGCCCATTTGGCGAGGGTGCGGATCGCTTTCGTCGAGATGCGGACA
>CAYRYX010000024.1:0-12509 GCA_964428755.1 uncultured Bdellovibrionales bacterium
GGCGCGAATCATCTCGGTATCCCGGTCAGCCACGGCTGCGTGCGGCTCGGGGTCGGTCCCGCCAAGCGCGTCTTCGACTGGGCGGAAATCGGCACGCCGGTCATCGTGCATTGACAGAACGGCAAAAAAAGTGTATAATAGGGAGTCGAGTGTCATGGTGTATCGTGGCGCTTTTCTGTTCCTTGCAATACAACCCACAGGAAAGGGGAATCTCATGAAAGTTCTGTTTTGGGGTCTTTTCGTACTCGCGCTGATTGTGTTCTATCTACCTAGAGAGCTCGCTCTCCGGAAACGGAAGGCGGGTTGTCGGATAGACCCGTTCACGCATGAATGTCTCGGCGCAGATACCGGGGAAATCGTCTTCGCGCATGCTTCAGGCTATGAAGTTTCCGTGTCGGTCAACCGGAAGACATTGGAAAGAATGGAATCACCAGAAGCGCGCAGCGGCCTCATCAGCGCGTTACGGAAACAAGTCGACACCTCGGAAGAGAGGCTGATCCGTACGCGCGAAGGCGATATGACTTTCCGGCAGTTCCGGAACATGCTGACCGAGTCCGGGAGAAGCTGGAGGATCCTTCCAACGTGAATCCATGTTTCTGCAACCCGCCGCACGGAGAAATCCGCGCGGCTTTTCGTTTTTCTGGAAAGCGGGTGGAAGATTCCGGAAGGGGTGTTGTATTAACCGGTGCAAGTGGGAAAATCTTGCGCGGCGTAGTCTCAGTTCTACAACAGAATATCGCAGTGTCGTTTCCGTAATTCGCTCACAGGGGGAACTATGAGCCGGATAGGAACCAGGATTTTTGGAGGTGCCCAAAAAGACCGACGATCGTCGACCCGTTTTCGGGTGATGGCCGTCGGTCTTTTTGATGGTGCGGTTTCCCGGACGCGAAGAACAGTTCCATACGGACCCTTTCGATCGAAGGGCGGGGCATCGGAGTGCACACTATTCCGGTGCCTTGTCTTTTGATTTTTTTGATGGCGGCTGTCGGGAGGGCGCCGAGACTCGGCGATTCCGGACAGACTCCAACAGGGGGAGTCGGGTCGATCGGACGAACGCTCGAGGAAAGGAGGTGCAGTCGCCTCGGGCATTCCGTCTGGAAATCATCATCGCCTCGCGCGCCGCGGCGCGCAGGGCTCAAAACTGGAAAGGAAGGTGAACGAACTATGAAAAAGATTCTTCTGTCTCTCCCGGCGTTCGCGCTCGCTTTGGCGCTCGCGGCTCCGGTGTCGGCTTGGTGGATGCCTTCGAACGATGAGCTCAATGTGTCCAGCTCGAACAATGCGTTCGTGACCAACAATACGACCGCGACGAGCAAGACCGGCGGCAACACGACCCTTTTCAACAAAGGGATGATGTCCGGGAACATATCGACCGGATATGCCGGATCGGTGGCGGAGTCGCACCTTACGCTGAACGGCAATGCGTCCGGGATCAGCGCCCCGTGCAACTGCTATGACGACGTCACCGTCAAGAGCAAGAACAACGCGTTCGTGATGAACACGACGATGGCCACATCGAAGACCGGTGGGAACAAGACCATCGGTAACGGTGGGTATGTCTTCGGTGGAGGAAGCGGCAATGTCACGAGCGGTGCGGCCGAGTCGGCTGCCGGATCGTGGCTAGTGGTGAATTCCAATCTCACCACGCTACCGTAGTCGCGGCACAAGCAGGGCGACAGGAGGCCGCGGATCCTCCTCTCGCTCGCCTGATTCACGACACATCGCCATGATGCGGGAAGAATGGAGATACGTATGCGCGAAAAACGGAGAGCAGAAGATATACTTCTCTCCGCGTTGGTCGCGCCCGGTCGCGCGGCGCCGAATTTCCTGGATCCTTCCCGCGTACGCGCAGGCGATTTTCCTCAAAAAGACCTTTATCATCGGGCTTTCCTTGGTGCTCGCGTTCTACCCCGCAGCTCCCGTTTTCGTCATCGCGGACGATACGGATGCGACCGAAGAGACCATCGCCGAGCAGTCCGATCCGGAACCGGAAGAGGAAGTGAGAGATGCGTCGGATGCGAAAGAGGAACCAGCCGAAGAGGAACCGGCTCCGGAGGAGGAGCCGGAAACGGTCACCGAGCCGGCTGCCGCCGTGGACGAATCCCCGGTTCCGGAAGAAATATCGGAGCCGTCGCAGGAATCTTCGTGCGGGGAAGAGGAATCGGCTGAGGAGGATGGCGGATCGACCGTCAAGAGTTGCAACGAAGCCGAGGCGGAAACCGATGTGGAGGCCGCGTCCGATACCGGCGGAAATTCGATTATTGATGATGGAGGATCCTTCGAACCGACGGCCGCGGAAGACCAGATTGCGGAGGATGCGGTGGTCGAGCCGACGGATGTTCAAACTGAATCAGATTCCGCCATCGACACCGGCGACGCCGGCGCGACCGCGACTTCGGTGAACGACGTGAACACGAACATCGTCGGGACGGATGTGGAGAAGGAGATCGTTACCAAGGACGGTTCGGACGATGAGGATGTCGACCTCCTCGGGACGTTTGTCGCGAGTGACGACGAACCGGTCGATAACGAAGCCGCTTCGGACGGAGAATCCGGCGGGCTTTCGGTCGAAAACGGGAACATCGCGACGCTCGGGAATACCGTGACCGCGGATGCCGAGACCGGTGACAACGCCATCGAGGGCGGCGGCGATGCGGCTATCGGTACCGGAGACGCTTCCGCCCTCGCGGCCGCGGTCAATATCGTGAATACGACACTTGTCGGATCGAACGGACTTCTCGCGATCGTCAATATCGTCGGGGACTACGTCGGTGACGTCATCGTTCCGGGCGAAGGACTGCTTTCCTTCGGTGACGGGAACACGGGAGGTCTGGAAACGGTCGGGAATGAGAACGAAGCGACCATCGAAAATACCGTCACGGCCGCCGCCGATACCGGCGGGAACGTGATCGAAAATTCCGGAACGGCAACCGTAGAAACGGGCGACGCTGTCACGGTTGCTGAAAGCGAGACGGTCGCCAATACGAACTTTGTCGGCGACAACTGGCTTATCGTCGTGGTGAACGTGTTCGGACAGTGGCTCGGCGGGATCGTCGACGGTGAGGATGCGGACGGGGACGGCGTCATCGGGTTCCTGTTCGGAGGCGACGATGAGGACGGCAGTGATTGCGGGACGGACTGCGGCGACATCGTGTCCATCACCGGAAAGAACGTCGCATATATAAAGAACACCGTGACAGCGACGGCGGGCACCGGCGGGAACACGATAACCGGAGCGGACGACGCGACCATCGCGACCGGAAACGCCTCGGCGACCGCCGCCGCCTTCAATTTCGTGAACAACAACGTCGTCGGCAGCAACTGGTTCTTCGGTATCGTGAACGTGTTCGGATCCTGGGGTGGCGATCTCGTTTTCGGCTATCCTGATCTCGCCACTTCCGTCAGCGACGGTCGTGAGGAAGCCTCTCCCGGCGACACGCTCGAATACGAGGTGCGTGTCGAAAACGGCGGCAAGGCGGACGCGGAAAACGTGAAGGTATCGTTCCGCATTCCGGACTCGTCCGAATTCCGCTCCGCGACGGACGGAGCGCACCGAGACGGCGACACGGTCTCCTGGACGATCGGAGATCTGAAAAAAGGCGGAAGCAGAGGATTTTCCGTGAAGGTTTCCGTCGGCGGGGATGCGCCGGACGGGGAGGAACTCCTCGCGTACGCACAGGCGGAAACCGGAACCGCCGAGAAGCATCCGGAGAACAATGCCTCGGACGACAGCACGCGGATCGATATCCCCGATACGCGGATCAGCGGGTTCGACGCGGACGACGACCCGTATCATACCGGACTCCGCGTCCGCCGGAGCAAGCCCGAAGGAACCCATCGCGGCGGCGAGGCGATCACGCACTGGATCACGGTCGAGAATACCGGGAAGCACGAGGCGCGCGAAGTCGTCGTTTCGGATGCGTTCGAGACCCCGGACGGGACGATCATCGCGACTCCTCTCTGGCTCGTGGGCGATATAAAGTCCGGCAAGGGTGTGCGTATCGAATACACCATCGTGATCCCGGATCAGGTGAGGGCGGGGCAGTATCGCTACACCGCGAAAGCCGAGGGACGCCAGCGTGACGACGAGGAGATCGAATCGAAGAAGGCATACGCGATGCTCACCGTTGCCGGTTCCGCCTTCGCGTCGACGTTCGGCGCGGAAACGGTCGAAGCGGCTCCTCCAGATGATCTGTCGGTTCCGGGAGAGGTGCGCGGTGCGGAGGCGGCGACTATCGCTGATATCGCGGACAGGAAAACGCTTCCGCTCTGGATGCTCCTCCTCTCCGGTGTCGCGTATGCGCTCATGCTGAACTGGTCTTTCTTTCCGTCGCCCTATCGGAGAAACATATGAACGGAAATCGGAAAAAAACGAGTGTTCCCGCGTGGCGCCTGGTCGGGGTGCCGATTCTCGTGACCTTCATCGCGATCGCTTTCTGGATGGAATACTACGGCACCGTCGGCTGGTGGCCGGTCATCCTTTTCGCCATCTGGGCGGCGCACTACGCCCGCTATACGGTGAAAACCCGCGAGGAGGGGGATATGTAGAGAAACCGAGAAGTTATTTCGTCTCGTGACAAGTTTATCGGTTCCTTTCTCTTCCCTGTATATATCGTTCGAGCGATTCTTTCGAAACCAGCCAGTCCCTTCCCTCCTTATGGGCTTCTATTTTCCCCGTTCTCGCCAGAAGATTGAGATACTTCGCGGAATACGGGGATTGGTCACTGAGCTCACGGAGAGAAACGAATACTTCTTTTTTCTTTGAAGCCGGGGTCAAGACTTTGAGATAGATAGCGAGTGATCGCTCGACTGCCTGTGCGATAAATCTCACCAACGGTTCGTGCTGACCCTTGTCAGCTAGAGCTAACACTCGGTAATACTTTTTCCGGTCGTTTTTAAGAACAATGACCAACGGATATCCAGCCTGCAACAGGAAAATATTCATCGCGAGCCTCGCCGTTCGCCCATTACCATCAAAAAACGGGTGGATATACACCAACTTATGATGGAACAGGGCCGCTAATTCAACCACGTGAAGCTTCTTTTTTTCTGTCTTCACCCATTCAAGAAGTTCTTGTATCAATCTTGGGACTTCGAGTGCTTCCGGTGGTCTATGATCCGTACCGGTAATCATAACCCCGCTGTTTCGATACCGCCCTGCCCACTCCTTGTCCGTATCCTGTACCACCAACTGGTGGAGCGAACGGATGAATTGGTCTGAAATGGTATGTTTTTTATCCTTATCGATCAATTCCGAAAGATATTCCAGCGCCTCCGTATGATTCTTTGCTTCGAGATGATCCTTGAGCGGCTTCCCTTTGATGGTCAATCCTTCACTTATGACCAGGTATGTTTCTTTCAGAGTCAGGCTGTTTCCCTCGATAGCGTTCGAGTTATAGGTCATCTCCAATTCGAATTGCTCCCGCAACTTTTTGACAGCCTGAACAGGCAGCGGTCTTAAGATATCGAGCTTTCGCTTGTTCTCATCCAATCTTTTTGCAATTTCTTCATTGAGATACATAACTCAAAATACACTAATATGGTTTATGCTTATAAATAGATTATACCATATTAAGAAAACTGGTCAACGCTCAGTTCGAATCCCATCCTAGGTAACAAAAAACAAGGCTTTTGTAAGCCCTGCTTTCTTTGCTCTTGCGGCGGGATTTGGATCGCATCAAAAGGATAGGAAAGACCGTTTTCGAGAAAAGCTAGGGAGAGGAGGATTTCTGAATCCTTTCCGGTCTTTCGGGCTTGACAAATCATCGGAAATTTGCTTTACTAAATGACTTGCAATTGTATGCGCAGTTGTATTTTTTTATGGATTTTTATGGTATCCGAAAAAATTTCCCATCTCTTCGCGAAGCATAGGAATATCGTGCTTTATTTTTTTATCGGCGTTTCCGCCGCGGTGGTCGACTACGGAATTTTTCTCGTGTGTTTCAACATCTTCGATATCCCTTCGGTTCTTTCGACGGCGCTTTCCATAGGCGCCGCGACTGTGTACGGGTTTCTCCTGAATGTGAAGTATAACTTCAAGACCGGTGACCGTATCATGTTCCGTTTCGTTTCCTATTCGATCGTAAGCGGAATCGGCATGCTGTTCAGTGTGGCGTTTCTCTATGTGTTCAACGTCTGGCTCGGATACGATGGAAACGTGATGAAGCTTCTCTCGCTCCCATTCATTTTCGTCATCCAGTATTCGATCAATAAGGCCGTCACGTTCAGGAAATCAGCGCAATAAGTAATACATCGTAACGAACGGAGTATGAAGAAAAAAGTAGCGATCATCGGAGGAGGGTTTGCGGGGTTGTCTGCCGCCTATCACCTGGGTAAGGCTGGTGTTGCAGTGACCGTGTTCGAACGCGAAAAGACCCTCGGTGGTTTGGCGGGGGGGTTTTCACTCCTCGGTATGCCGCTCGAAAAGGCGTACCACTTTTTCTATAAGGGTGACCAGCATCTCTTGGGTTTGACCAAGGAGCTCGGCATCGGTGACAAAGCCTCTTTCTATACCAGTTCGGTCTCAACCTACTACGGCGGCAAGCTCTATCCGTTCATGAGCGCCAAGGATCTTCTGACGTTTTCACCGCTGCCATTTTTTGATCGGATTCGTTTCGGGGCGAGCGCGCTCTATCTGCAGTTCCTGAAAAACTGGAAGCCACTTTCCAGGATCACGGCGTATGAATGGCTCAAGAAGTGGGCCGGTCCCAAGGTGACAGAGGTGATCTGGGAGCCGCTCCTTCGTGGCAAGTTCAACAAATACTACAAAGAGATCGCTATGTCATGGTTGTGGCGTCGCATTCAGATCCGCGCCGTGTCCAAGGACAAAGGGGGCGAAAAACTCGGCTACTTTCACGGGGGGTTCGTGGCGATTGTCGATGCTATGGCGGAGAAAATCAAGGGCTTCGGTGGGACGATCATTTTGGAACAGGGGATCGATCGGATCGAAAAGAACGGAGAGGGAGCGGTGGTCGTCGTCAATGGGCAGCGCCAAGAGTTTGATGCGGTCATTGCCACGGTGCCGTCGCCGGTCTTCGCTCGTCTGATGGATGGCAATGACGGCGTGACAAAAGAATACACGGACAAATTGAAGAGTATCGATTACCTCGGTGCCGTCATCATGGTGTTCGCTACCGATCAGCTGATCAGCCCGTACTTTTGGCACAATATCAACGACTCGGAGATTCCATTTTTGGTACTGCTCTCGACTTCAGCTCTGACTGGTACGGAGGCTTTCAACGGCAAGCATATCTATTACATCGGTGCCTACGTGCCGGTCGAACATCGTTACTTCGCGCAAAGTGAAGAAGAGATCGCTCGGGAATGGAAGGACGGTCTGAAGAAGATGTTCCCGCACTTTGACGAGGCGCAAATCCTCGAAGAGAAGCTTTTCCGCTTCAAGGACGCCCAGCATATCGTCGGCACTGGCTACATCGACAAAATCCCGGCTTACCAGTCACCGGTGCCTCATGTTTTCCTTTCGAACTTCTCCCAGATCTTTCCCGATGACCGCGGTACGAACTACGCTATCGAAGAGGGGAAAAAGGTATCGAAGCTTGTCTTGGAGTCATTCGCGAAGAAGTTGTAAGCATGAGTGGATAAGGACGATTTCTCATCGACCTGGTATGCGATTTACCATCATCAGTCCGACATATAACGAAGCGAAAAATGTCGCTCCTCTCATGAAAGAGATCGATGCTGCTTTGCATGTCCGGTATGCCGGTGATTACGAGGTCATATTCGTCGATGATAGTGACGATTCGACACCGAAAGTCATTCGAAAGCTCACGAAGATGTATCCCGATGTCCGAATGATCCATCGGAAAAAAAGCCAAAGAAGCGGTCTTTCAGCCGCATTCGTTGCCGGTTTCAAGAAAGCGAAGGGCGAATACATTCTTTGCATGGACTCCGATCTCCAGCATCCCCCGGAGAAAATACCGGAAATGTTCGAGAAAATCCTTGCTGACAAGAAAACGGATATCGTTATTGCCAGTCGATACAAGAAGGGCGGGAGTGCCGAAGGTCTGGATGGGGCGTACCGGCGATTCGTCTCGAAGGTGAGTTGTTTCGTGAGCTGGGTCATCCTTCCGCCGACGCGGAAGACGAGCGACCCTATGACCGGATTTTTTCTCGTGAAAAAAACGGTCGTGGATCAGCTTGATTTTACGCATGTCCGAGGATTCAAGATTCTTGTCGATATTCTCGTCCGATCAAAAAAACGGATTCGCGCTACGGATATCCCGTTTGTTTTCAAGAAACGCGAAAATGATGAGAGCAAGGCGACCCTGAAGCAGGGCATCAATTTCATCATCCAACTCTTCGAGCTTCGGGCGAATTATTACCGGAGCGATATCCGATATTATGCTATCGCTTCGGTGAAGCGAACGCTGGACCATGCGAGAAAGATGACGAAAATATACGCCGGTATCGTGGTGTTCTCGTGGCTGCTTCTGTTCGCTCTCGCGCGTACTGACGGAGTGATGGAAGAATTCATCATCATCTTCGTGAGCCTCCTCATGCTGCAGGGAATGCTTTCGGTCTTTCTCATGATGTATGCCTGGGAGGTGCCTGAGCGCGTTGAAAAAAACCGTGCGCCGGAAGATTTCGTGGAACCGCATTATTCTTTCACCGTGCTGCTTCCGGCACGACATGAGGAAATCGTTATCGCCGACACGATACGAAGCGCTGCCGCTATAAATTATCCGGAGGATAAGAAGGAGATCCTTGTCCTTATAAATGAATTTGAAGATGAGGAGACTATACGGATCGCCAAAGAGACGATAGATCAGATCGGTGCGTCGAACATACACCTCGTGACTTTTGACGGAAAACCGATCAATAAGCCGAAGGGACTCAATATCGGTCTGAACAGGGCGACGAAGGATATCGTGACTATCTTTGATGCGGAGGACGAAGTGCACCCGGAGCTGTTTCGTGCGATCAACACGGTATTCGTCAGGGGGAAGAGTGACGTCGTGCAGTCCGGCGTTCAGCTTATGAATTATTGGTCGAGCTGGTTCGCGCTTTTCAATGTTCTTGAATATTTCTTTTGGTTCAAATCAGCGCTTCATTTCTTCGCGTGGGGGGGCATGATCCCTCTTGGTGGCAATACCGTATTCTTCAAGCGGGAATGGCTGGAGCGGGTCGGAGGATGGGATGAGCATTGCCTTACCGAGGATGCGGATATCGGTCTGCGGCTGTCTCTTTTGGGAGCGAAGACGAGCGTCGTGTATGATGAGAAATACGCGACACGTGAAGAAACACCCGCAACGGTGTATGACTTTTTGAAGCAGCGGACCCGTTGGAATCAGGGATTCATCCAGATTCTTTTCAAGGGAGACTGGCTTAAGCTTCCAAGCTTCCGACAGAAGTTTCTCGCTTTCTATGTCTTTTCGTGGCCGATATTTCAGGGAGTGCTTTTTGTCGTATTGCCGCTTTCGTTCATCGTGGCGAGAACGGTCGAAATGGCACCGTTCCTGAGTGTTTTCGCAAATACTCCGACCTATCTCTTGATCATTTTTCTTATAGTATTCAATCTTGGTTTGCATGATTTCATACGAAATTATTCTTTCCGCTATACGCCATTGCTCATCATCAGGACGACCGTATTCTTTATCCCGTTCGTGGCATTGCTCGGACTCGCCGCTTTTCGTGCGGCGTACCGACAAATTATCGGCAATAATGTCTGGGAAAAGACCTCGCATTTCAATCTCCAGCGCAAACCTCCGATCGCCTCGAAAAGTGTTTAACGATAGGAAAAAAATATGAGAAATTTCAAAACGATGAAAAAAGACCTGAAAGAAATAATCCTCCGTTCGTTGAACGGGGTTCTTTTGCCGGGCAACAGGCTTTCATTTCTGATACTCGCTGCCGCACTGCTCGTTTCCGCGATTTTCCATGGAACGAACATGCTGCACTATCCGTATTATGAGGGCGACGAGGGAACGTATATGTCCCAGGCGTGGTCGGTCGTAAAGAAGGGTGAACTCGCACCATATACGTATTGGTATGACCATGCGCCGATGGGCTGGTACGCTATCGCGGGATTCGTGCAGATACTCGGTGGCGATTTCTTCCGATTCGGAAACGCCGTCGATACCGGCCGGGTGTTCATGCTCCTGATCCATCTCATGTCGGCAGGATTGATATTCCATATCGTTCGAAGGATGACGAACAATGCATGGATAGGTGCTGCGAGCATCATTCTTTTTTCCGTTTCCGCTATCGAGCTTTATTTTCAGCGACGGGTTTTGCTTGATAACATAATGATTTTTTGGTCGCTTGCCGCCGTGAGTATCTTATTGGTAAAAAAAGAGCATATTTGGAATTTCGTTCTTTCCGGAATTTTTCTGGGATTGGCGGTGCTTACGAAAATAACCGCCGTTTTGTTCTTCCTGCCGATATTTCTTGCCGTGTATCTCGGTCGGCACAGGGTCGCGCGTTCGTTCCGGGTCGTATTGTTTTCAGCGGCTTTTTTCCTGACGTACTCAATTTATCTTCTCTACGCCTTTATCAAGGATGAGCTCTTCCCGAGCGAGGAGAGTGTCAGTTTTATTTCCGCATTCCTTTTCCAGATGTCCCGCGGGGGCGGCGGTGTTCCCTTTTGGGATGATCAGAGCATGTTTATGCAGATGCTCTACGATTGGATACTGAAGGACCAGCTGTATATGTCGATTGCGGCTATCGTGTTCGGATTGTCCCTTATCGTATCTTTCTTTCGAAAGGATATCCGACTTTTCGTGTTCGGTTCCTTTTTGTATGTGGCGTTTCTTGTCCGTGGTGGCGTGGTGCTCAACTTTTATGTCTTGCCGATATTCCCCATGGTCGCCATCCTCGGCGGTCTGTTGCTTGCGGCATTTGCCTGCATTTCGCGGAAATATACATCGCAAGTCAAAGGAGCGCTTGGGATCGCGGCTCTTTTCGCTACCCTGTTCGTTTTCGGGGATCGGATGAGCAAGGATTCTTTTTTCGCCGACGAGACGACGCAGCAGAAAAGAGCCGCGGAGTGGATCAAGGATAATCTGAAAGAGGATCACGTCGTCATCGCCGACAACTATGTGTTGGTCGATTTGTGGGACCCCGGCTATCATAACAAGAAATCCTTTCAGAATGCCGACTGGTTCTATAAGGTCGAAAATGATCCGGAAATACGCGATACCAAATATTCCGGTGATTGGAGAAATTTCGATTATCTCCTCGTCAACCATGAGATGATACGGCAGATAGAGCGGAAAGAGGCACCTATCCTGGAAGAAGCGCTCACGCACGCATCTCCGGTCGCGAAGTGGCTTCCATTCAACGCGCAATCCTTTGTCGATGAGCAACGCTTCATAAGCACGAACGGTGACTGGACGATGATCTATGCCATAAACCGTGATACGAAAGTGACGCTTTCGGACGGATGGAACCGATATAAGGATGCATTCATGCAGTCGTACGGCCAGGTCGTCGATCCGGATACCGGATTCACTACGTCCGAAGGGCAGTCTTATGCGATGCTTATGTCGGCATGGATGAACGACAAAGACGCGTTCAAGGGCTCCTGGCTCTGGACCAAGCACCATTTCCAGAATCGCATCGATGACAAGCTGTTTTCATGGAAATGGGCTGGCGATGAATTGGCTGATTCGGCGAACGCCTCGGATGCCGACCAGGATATCGCGCTCGCGCTTCTGTTCGGATATCGGATGTTCGGAGATGAGGAATATCTCGATTCGGCGAAGGAGATCATCCGGGATATCTGGAGACAGGAAGTTCGTGAGATAAACGGGAAACTGTATCTGCTCCCGATGAATCACGGATCCGCGATGCAGCCGAACGGAGTGCTCTTCAATCTTTCCTATCTTTCTCCGGCGTGGTATCGGATTTTCCAAGAAGTCGACCCGGAACATGACTGGAACCGGTTGGCGGATGATTCCTATCGGATCCTTGATGTGATAGCGGACGCGGATCCGTCGATGCCGCTCCCATATAACTGGTATATCGTGAACGAGGAGACCGGACGACTCTCGATAGCGTATACTCCTTTCGGGAACTATGCCGGAGAATTCAGTTATGATGCGTTTCGTACCCTTTGGCGGGTCGCGATGGACTGGGAGTGGTTCGGATCTGAGGATGCGAGTGAATACCTCAGTGATATGAGCTCCGTCGTGGCACCGCTGTATGTCAAAAACGGTGATTTGCCGACGATTCTTTCCAGGTCAGGGGCGCCGATTTCGTGGGATCCGTCGACCGCTGTGGACACGGGGTATCTTTCTGCACTCAGGTTCGCAAAGGATAAGACTCTGGAGGGGAGATTTTATCGCCAATTTTTTGTCGATACATACGATGCCGATAAAAAAACTTGGGGGAGTGGAAACTATTATGATTCAAGCTGGGCGTGGTTCGGTGTCGGGCTGTACAACCGCGATCTCATGAATCTCTGGACGCTTCGAATTTTCCAATGAGTATTTTTGGTTCGCTTGCGGCGGTTTCGGACAAGGTGGCGATCAAGTCCCGCGCGCTTCTCT
>CAYRYX010000025.1:0-9934 GCA_964428755.1 uncultured Bdellovibrionales bacterium
AGATTCCCACCGCTTCCATAAGGTGCAGAACTGTTCACGCCCCACGTTACTCCCCCTAATGTGTCCCTATTTAAGGTGAGAAGTGCGTTGCTGTTAGTGCTTGCATTAGATGAAGCCAACGTGCTGGCTAGCGCACCTCCATCTCCGAAAAATGTCTGCGAACTCCCTAGGGTAAACCTAACCGTCCCGGCTGTCTTAAAGACAAATGAGCCAGCGCTGACGACAGAGTCCAAAACTAGCTGGCTACCATTCGCCGTTATCGTGAAATCTCTTTGATTCCCATTCGTTGGAACAATATGAATAGCCGGTGAGCTACCAGACAGGGTAAGCAGACTGTCAGGGCTCGTCGTCCCGATCCCGACCCGGTCATTCACCGAATCGACCACGAAGGTGCCTGCGTCGAAATCGTAGTTGCCCGTCGCGGTGTCGCCGGTATTCAGAAGATAGCTGTCCGCGATGTTCGCGGTAGTGATGATATCGTTGTCGGTGAAGATATCGGCGACATCGCTGATACTCTCCTCGAGGTTTTCCTCGGTGAGGCTGTTCGTCAGGTTCTTGCTCCCGTCAGTCGCGACGAGGCGGGATGCGGTGAGAGCGGAGAAATTGATAGCGCCGGAAGAGGTGATGCCGGTCGCAGCGACGATGGCGCCGCTTGCATTGACCTGGAAGAGGTCTCCCGAACCGACGGTGAGGGCGGAGGCGGGAGTCGTGTCGCCGATCCCGACGTTCCCCCCGACCCGCCAGACATTCGTCCCGTCGGAATCCCACGATCCGGTAGTGGCGCCGCCGATTGCGTTGCCCGCCCAGTAGAGCGTACCACCGACGTTGTAGAGGCGGTCGGAGGTCGTGGAGGGAACGGAGATTCCCGAAAGCTCGAGTACGTCGTCGAAAGTGGCTGCTCCTGAAATATCGAATCCCACAGCGGAAATACTCCCGAGGAAGTCCGCGTCACCGGACACGACAAGCCTGCCTGACTCGAGGATGCCGGAAATGTCCACATTCCCTGAAACACCCAAAGAACCGATCTCAAGATCGGCTCCCTTGTCGATATCGATACCCTCGATGGTGCGGTTTTTGATCGTCCGACCCGTGATGGCGTTCGAGTCGATGTGTTCGCTCTCGATGCCGTGACGCGGGAATTCTTGTATCCGGATCTCCACGGAGCCTTGTGGTTCGGCTTCTACACTGAGACGTGGGATGGCTCCTCCACCGGCAGGATTCAGTCTTCTTTCCTGTGAATCTGCCTCCGAGGGCGCCAGTCCGACAGATGGTCCGTTTGTCCTTGGAACCGCCGACACTTTCACCGGTCCGGGTGTGGAAAACTCGCTTTCCACGATATCTTGGACAAGCAGAAATACGGCGAAAATGGTCGCTACGGACAACGATGCTATACCGAGCAGCCTTGGAATCCCCATACGGTGCTGTTTCTGTTTTACGCCGACTTCTTTTCTCTTATTTTAGCAAAAAAAAACCGGTTTGCAAACAAATGCGGTGGGGGTGTCAATACGGGATTCCCGCGCTCCCGGCTGTCATTGCGAGCGTAGCGAAGCAATCCAGGGATTTTCTCAGTTGGACTGGATTGCCACGGGTCGAAACAACCCTCGCAATGACAGACTTTTTCTTTTGTCGTCGCGAGGCTTTGCGAAGCGATCCAGAAAGACTTCAGACTTATTCCGATTCCTGGATTGCTTCTCCCACCAAGGCGGGATCGCAATGACGGACACTTCTGGATTGCCACGGGTCGAAACGACCCTCGCAAGGACAGGGGCTTCTGGATTGCTTCGCTACGCTCGCAATGACAAGTCAGCCGTTCAGCATGACATCGTCGAAAAGATCATTCCAGTCGGGATTCATCTTCTCTATGAGAGCCAGCTTCTTCGCCCTTGACCCTCCTTTGAGCTGTTTCTCACGGAAAATAGCCGACTCCATGGATGGGCAGACTTCATAGTAGACGAGGGTGTGCGTCTTGTATTGTTTCGTAAATCCTTCGACGGCATCGTTTCGATGCTCTGAGACGCGCTTCTGAAGGTTGCTGGTCACTCCCACATACAGCGTTCCGTTTCTCCGGTTCGCCATGATATAGACGCACGGAATCTTTTCGTTCATATGATCATCCTGATTCCTGGATTGCTTCGCTGCGCTCGCAAGGACAGACAAGCGCTCGCAACGACAGACTTTGCTCTTCATCACACCTGCGGCGACGGAGGCGTGGCTAGGGAGGAATCGGCCACCACTTGTGCCACAGCTCTCTTTGCGCGGATTTTCGGAAGGATATTCCGGGAGACGATACGGGTAACGATAAGCGCCGAAACCGAAACGCCGGAGAGGATATACATCGCCTGCATCCACCACTCCCGACTGTCCGTCCCCGTCAGGATTCCGTGGATCAGGAAGAGCGGATACGCGACGAAGCTGCTGTAATGTATGGTGCGCCAAAGCTTCGCGGACATCCTTGAACGGAACTCGGAAGTGAGAATAAGTATGACGATAAGATAAAAGGCGATGATTCCAAGGGCGGTCACCGCTCCGATATCATACCCGAGCAGCGTCTTGAAATCCCTCTGCAGCAGGAACGGGACGAAAATCTCCGCGAACGACATCCGCATGAAATCGTCGAATAGAAAGCTCCCGAAATGGAGTACGACGGTTCCGAGCGCCACCCATGAAAGGAACCGATGCGTCTCGAGCGCGATCGCGGCGGGATACACCCTGATGAACGCCCGCGAGCTGATGACGAGCCCGTGGATGACGACGATCGTCAGGAGAATGAACGAAAGGATACCGGTCGCCCGCGCGAAATACCAGGCGAACTTCGCAGGATCGCCGAAGATACCGAAACCGGGTTCCGGAACGGCGAATGGCGAACTCTTCACATCGAGCGGATCCGTTTCGACCATGACTTCCTCCCCGTCACCGATCCCGTCGCCGTCGGTATCGTATACCGATGGATCCGTGAAATATGTCGCCACCTCTCCTTCGTCGGAAAGTCCGTCGACATCGCTGTCTTTCACGACAGCCGAAGCCTGGGAAGGCAAGAAAAAAATCCCGAAAAGGAAAAGGGCGACCATTATGTACGATGCGCTTCCAAACCGACTTCTCATGTTTTCCATATGAATTCCTGAATGGATCCGTTCATGGCAATCTTACCATCTTTTCCGATGAAAATCGACGGGATGCATCTCTCTTCGGCGACCTTCGCCCCCTTGTCGGATCCGAGTACGCAGAGCGTCTTCGCCCATACTTCCGCCTCCTCGACCGAATCCGCGATCACGCTCACCGAGACCAGATCGGTTTCCGCACTTAGCCTGGTCCGCGGATCGATCAGATGGTGTTTCTCCCGACCGTCGACCGTCCATCGCCTCCGGTTGATTCCCGAAGTCGCGACCGCCTTATCGGAAAGAAGCAGGGTCGCGGCGACCGATCCATCCACCGGGTTATCGACATCGACCGCCCAGAAATCATATCCTTCGACGGCATTCCGACCGGACACGAAGATATCGCCTCCCGCATACACGAAACAGTCCGCATACCGTTTCCGGAGCTTCTCCGCCACCCGATCGACGGCATATCCCTTGCCGATGCCACCGAGATCGACGCGCAGATCGGTCGGTTTCCGGACGGACGATGCCGCGGTATCGAACGAAAGAGAATCGAAACGATACGTGTCACCGGCATCCGTACGCATGATCGGCGCACCGAACGCCGCCCCGCCGAAACTTCCGGAATATCCCTCCGACTCAAGGGTGGTGAGAATCGACGGATCGAATATGCCACCGGTCTCACGGAACCATCGGGATGACCGGAAAAGCAACGCGAACAATTCCGACGAGACACGGCCGCCCGGACCGGCATTGAACGAAGAAAGCTCGCTTTCCGGACGGAAACGGCTGAAGCGCGTGCCGAATTCACGGAACATCCGGAATGCTTCCTCGATATCCCGCTCCATCCTACTTTCGTTTTCAGTATCGGAAACGACCTTCACAAAGACATCTGTCTTCATGATTTCCCCCTTGATTTCACGCTCAACGCTCCGCCAATCGCTCATAGGTATCGAGAATGCCGTTCCGATCGGCGTCATCCTCTTCGAAATAGGCGAAATCATCCTCGCCGGAGAACCGGTCGAACACGTTCGGGACACCGTCGCCGTCTGTATCGGTAAAATATTCCTTCTGGTGGACGAGCGGATTCGGATCGATGCCGTCGACGAGAAGATCGCCGTCGGTATCCCGTCCGTATTCCGGCGCAAGCACCGTCACGACCCGCGACACCTGCCGCACCTCGTACCGTGTCACGGAAATCGTCTCCTTTCTTTCCTCCCGATCTTCCTCTTCCTCGTCCTCGTCATCATCCTCATCGTCCTCGTCTTCGTCTTCGTCGTCATCATCGTCATCGTCGGCTGACGCGATACCGACACGCGGATACCCTTCTCCGCCATCACGACCGATCAAACTTCCGCCGAAAAGAAACAGCGCGACCAGAAAAATTCCAAAAAATGCGCCGATACGCCGGCTCTTCACCCACCATCCGAAATTCATCATTCGAAATCCCATCATGATGTTTTCGTCGATTTGGTGCTCTTCGGCTTCGAAACGGAAACAGTCTCCTGCTTCGTCACAGGAACGACCTGCTCGGTCACCTGGGTCATCTGCTGTTTCTTCCCGGCGACGATATCCGGCTGTTCCGTCAGCAGATCCTGATATGCTTTCTCCGCATCGGCCATCTGCCGGCGGAGATCTTCCTTCTGTTTCGCGATACCCTCGTAGTATTCTTTCCGCGCACGATCACCCTCGCGAAGCTGCGACAGGAAATCCTGCAGGGACTCCTCGCGACGGGAGATGTTCTTCGCCTCCTCGGCATAGAGCACCCCGAACAACGCGAGTGAGAACGACAGCGCGCACACGAGAACGAGAATGATGCGTATCTTCGTTTTGTCCATAAGAAGTCCGGAAGCTAAAGCCTGAACACTATAACACATTCCTATTCATATCTCAACGCCTCCATCGGCGAAACACGGGACGCCTTCCATGCCGGGTAGAGTCCGAACAGGAATCCGATCAGGATCGAGACGGACAGCGAAAGCCCGATCGATGCCACTGGGACGATGAATTCCCATTCATACCCGAGAGCACCGATGATGATCGACGCGAGCAATGCGATGAGCACGCCGAAGAAAAGACCGATCACTCCGCCCGCGAGCGTGATGAACGCGGACTCGATGAGAAACTGGGCGATAATATGCGAGGAACGCGCACCGACCGCTTTGCGAAGACCGATCTCGCGTATACGCTGCGACACGGAGATGAGCATCGAGTTCATGATGCCGATCCCTCCGACGACGAGGGAAATCCCGGCGATCGCCGCCAGGAAATATTTGAGGACATCCGTGACGGTCGTGAGCGTCTTGAGCGCCGCATCGGTGCTCCGGACGGAGAAATCCGATTCCTCGCCCTCCTCGATATCGTGCCGGTCCCGGAGCAATACCTCGATATCGGCCTTGGTGCGGTCGATATTTCCGGACTCATCGACCTTTCCGCGGGCGAAATTCAGATAGTCGATACCGAGCAGGAGCTTCTGCGCGGTCAGAAGCGGAACATAGACGAGCGTGTCCGGGTTCGAAAACGCCGCTGATCCCCGCTCTTCGAGCACGCCGATCACCCGGAACGGGATATCGCGGATCTTCACCATCTCCCCGATAGGATCGCCCTGCGGAAACAACTCCTCCGCGCGCGTCGACCCGAGCACGACCGATCGGGAAAGGGTTCCGTCCTCGTCCGGAAAGAAGAACCGCCCCTCCGCGATGCCCATGTTTTCGATCTCGAGCACGGAAGCGGACACGCCCTGAAAACTCGTCTCCATCGATTCGCTCCGCGATTCGATCGGCGCCGAACCGGTGACATAGCCGGAAACCGCGACGAGATGAGGGACATTCCCGCGCTCACGGAGCGCATCGAGATCACCGTTCTTCAAGGTCGTCGTCACCACACCGAATGCCTGCGCAGGAGGACCATCCTCCTCTGATGCTCCCGGAAGGATACCGACGAGATCCGAGCCGACCCCTTCGACCTGCGCGACGATGAGCGCCTGCGCGGACGCGCCGATCGCCATGACGAGGATGACCGACGCGACCCCGATCACGATGCCGAGCACGGTAAGAAGGAACCGGAGTTTCGCGGCGACAAGCGACCGATAGGCGATCTTGAGAGGATCGGAAAGCTTCATTGCATGAAGCTAATTCTTAATTTCCAATTTCTAATTTCCAATGAAGGCAAAAATTCCATCATTGGACATCTTATTGGAAATTAGAAATTAGGAATTGAAACTTATTTCAATAATGCTTCTCCCTCGGTGGCGATCCGTCGATTCCTGACCGGCTCATCGGAAAAGATCTTCCCGTCCTTCATCGTGAGAATGCGCTTGGCATGCTCGCTCGTGTAGGTCTCGTGCGTGACCAGCACGATGGTACGCCCTTCGTCGTTGAGCCGCTGGAGGATCCGCATAATCTGGAGCCCGGATTTCGAATCGAGGTTTCCGGTCGGTTCATCCGCGAAGATGATATCCGGATCGTTCACGAGCGCGCGGGCGATGGCGACGCGCTGTTTCTCTCCGCCCGAAAGCTGGTTCGAAAGATACCCGGCACGATGATCGATACCGACGGCACGGAGCGCTTCCGTGACCCGGGTCTCATTCCTTTCAAGCGGGTCGTCGTCATAGAGAAGCGGGAGCTCGACGTTTTCCGCGACGCTCGTCTTCGGAAGCAGGTTGAACGCCTGGAAAACGAATCCGAGCTTCCGGTTCCGAAGTCTGGCAAGCTCGTCATCCCCGTATCCCGCGGCGTCGTTCCCATCGAGAAGGTACGTCCCTCCGGACGGTCGGTCGAGCAGTCCCAGAATCTGCATCAACGTCGACTTCCCGCATCCGGACGGGCCCATGATCGAAACGAATTCGCCCTTCCCGACATCGAAAGAGACGCCGCGCAGCGCCGGCGTCTTCACTCCCTCGTTTTCATAGGTCTTCTCGAGATCCCGGACGGAAATCAGCATAGCCGTTTATTTCTTTCTCGACACCACGACCTCGTCGCCTTCGCGGAGCCCGGACGTCACTTCGACCGAACCGTCATCGCCTTCGATACCAGTCCGTATCCCGACCGTCTCGAACACGCCCTCGCTGCGTTTCACTTCGACGGAAGACGAGGTCCCCTCCCTCGAGATCGCGCGGAACGGGATCACGAGAGCGTTTTCAGCCCTCGCGGTCTCGATATCGATATTCGCCGTCATCCCCTCCCGGAAACGGTCGTCGGCCGATGACAGGCGGAATCGCGCCATATAGGAAACGACGCCCTGCGAAACGGTCGCCGCATCGTCGATATCCGTCACTTCGGCTTCGAAGACATCACTCTGGGAGAGCGAGTCGAACGTGACCTTCGCTTTCATCCCGATGACGACCTCCGCGACATCGGATTCCGGGACCTGGGATTCGATGATCAGCCCACCGTCACCGGAGACGCGCGCGACCGCCGCTCCGACCGCCGCCGTCTCGCCGAGACGGATGTCCGACGAGGATACCGTCCCCGCGATCGGCGTAACGAGCGAAAGATTTTTCATTGAGATACCGACTGCCCGGACCGTTTCGCGCGCCTGTTCGGTCGCGAGCTTCTTCGCGGAACGTTCCTCCGGCTTGAGTCCGTCCCAATTCCGCCTCGCCAATTTCTCGTTCTCTTCCGCGATCGAGAGCGCGATCAGGGCGGCCTTCCATTCCGACCGCAACGACTCCTCATCGAGCGAAGCGATCTCCTGCCCCGCGGCCACCCGGTCGCCCTCCGAAACGGAGACGCTTGCGACGCGACCGGTACGCAGGAACGAGAGATCCGCATAGTTTTCCGGAACGAGTTTTCCGGTCACGGAGACGGTCTGCGAAACGTCTCCCCGTCGTACCTGATCGGTCGTGATTCCGGCTTCCGGATCGCTCCGGTTCACATACCAGATAGCGCTTCCCACGGCCGTGACCGTCAGGATTCCCAGGGCGATTTTCGTTCGTTTTTTCATAATCGGATCATATGTTACACGGAGAGAAAAATCAGAAAAGATTCCGCTGCGGCCCCTTCCCGGCGGCGGCGTCCATCGCCTTGTTCGCCTCGGCGTCGGCGATGGTATTCTTCTCGCGGAAGACGTGGACGAAACGGACTTCGCCGAAATCGAGCATGAGATTCCAGACTTCGAGAAACAGCGGCTGGAGCTTCTCGTTCTCGATCTTGTATACGTGATTGAGCTGCTTGCAGGCGAGTTCCGAATCCATGCGGCACTCGACGGCTGTCTTCTTCGCGCGGTCCTTTCCGAGGAGCGCCTTTATCTTCCGGAGACCTGAAATGATCGCGGCGTATTCCGCCTCGTTGTTCGTCTTCGTTCCGAGATATTCCCCATAACGTTTATCGAGCGTCTCGATGAACACACCGAGAGCGGCCGGTCCCGGGTTCCCGCGGGATCCGCCATCCGAATACATGATGATCTTTTCCATATGTCTATCTGTGATTATACCCCTTCCCGCACTTTTTTCCAAAAGAAAATCCGGATCATGAATGACCCGGACAAATACTGAGAGGCTGTGTCAGACGATTCTCCCGTTCCGATCGTAGATCGGATCCGACCGCTCGCCAGAGACCACCGGATTCCGACGCGCCGCGGCGAGCGCGACACAGGCGAGAACACCGGAATCGCACAGAAGGCGGAGAATCGCTTCGCCATCTTCCGGCAATCCGGATTCCCGGATTTCCTCCCGAAGACGGAACGCTTCTTCGAAGGAAAGTTTTCCGGAACGCTCCATCCCGTCCACGGCGGAGAAAGCGTCCTCTGTCGTGAGAAACTCCTCGGAAGCGCCCTGCGGGGTCACGATCGAGCCGCAGACGGCTTTCTCTTCCTCGTTCCGCTTCAAGCCGAAAAAGACCAGTGCCTTGTACATGCGAACCTCCTTCTGGCGGGAAAGAACTGATAATTTGCGATTATAGCACTTTTTATGAAAAATGTAAAGAGTCAAAGAAAAGGCCGCTTCCGAGATTCCGGAAACGGTCCTCAATATCTGGCTATGCTGACGACAACTCCTTCCCGGATCAGACCCGCGTCGATCATCAGTTCGATCACCCGTATCCGGATGCAGGTCGACGGATCGATGACCGCGACGGAGACCGTCTGTCCGGACACCGCCAGGACTTCCGCGGCCGTCCATACCCACACATGATGACGACCGTTCCGGGACTCCGGAGAGAATGACTCCGATCGGAACGGGAGACGGACGGATACCAGCCGGCCTTTCTTCAGTGAAATTCCCATTTCGACTCCTTCCGAAAAAAAGAACGATGCGCAACGGTCATGCGGCAGCGGACCGCATATCCACCAGTTTCAACTGCAGCTTCACATTCCCCTGCCACTCGTTCTCATCAACCTGAAACAGGATATCGATCCTGTCTCCCGAACGCATATCCGGGAGCCGATCCGCAAGCGAGAATCCGATCGCGTCGAAAAGTTTCCCTCCGGGAAGCGAAAGCGACAGCTTGAGATGCTTCCCGTCCGATCCGACCGGACGCGATTCTTCGACCCTCACGTTCCCCATGAAGAAGATCGGCTCCGGATTCCCTTCTCCGAACGGAGCGAATCTCCTGATGGCCCGCGCGAGATCGAGCGAAAGATCGGAAGGATGGATCACCATATCCGCGACAAGTTCCGGCTCGATATCCCGGCCGGAAAGATGACGCCTCACAATCCCGTCAAGCCTCGCCTCAAGCGCTCCGAGATCCTCGTTCTTCACGAGAAGCCCGGCCGCCTGGGCGTGCCCGCCGAATCGGAGCAGGATATCGGAACATTCCTCGAGCGCCTCCACGATATTCACTTCCGGTATGCTCCGTAACGACCCGCGACTCTCCGTCTCGCCTTTCGTGAGCACGATG